>CAISOI010000644.1 GCA_903886985.1 uncultured Chthonomonas sp. | reverse complement strand
CTGGTTGAGAGTGCGAAGTCGGCAAGCAGATATCATGGAATATACATTAGCCACGTCCGCAATGAGGACAATCAGGCATTTGACGCATTCAATGAATTGATCAAAATTGCGCGTGACGCCAAAATCCCCGCGCAAATCTCTCATATCAAGCTTGGCTCAAAAAAGGTCTGGGGAATGGCAAGCCGGACATTGAAATTGATGAACGATGCTAGAGCCCAAGGATTGGACGTGACGGCGGATATTTATCCCTATCTCTTCTGGCAATCATCAATAACGGTGCTTATTCCCACACGAGATTGGAAAGACAGAAAACTTTGGGAAAAGGGACTTAGTGATATTGGTGGTGCTGAGCACGTAATACTTGCGACATATTCACCCAACAAAATGTGGGAAAACAAGACCATTGCCCAGATAAGCAAGGCTGCTCACCAAGACCCGATAACGGTCATCCAGCAGATTGTCTCCCGTACCCATGGAACTGAAGGTACTGGCAAAGAGGGCGTAGTAGTGACTGCGATGACGGAAGACGACCTTCGAACCTTTTTGCGTGATCCAAATATCATGATATGTAGCGATGGGATGCCCGGAGGACCTCACCCCAGAGCAGCCGGGTCTTTTCCCCGGATACTGGCAAAGTATGTGCGAGAAACGAAGCTGCTCTCTCTGACGACCGCCATTCACAAGATGACCGCACTTCCAGCGAAGCGCATGAGCATAAACAACCGAGGTTCCCTCATCGTAGGTAACAAAGCCGATATCGTTTTGTTGAATCCAAACACTGTTCAGGACACCGCTACCGTTGACCATCCTGCATCACATCCAAAAGGAATCCCGACGGTGATTGTCAATGGCGTGGTCGTAATGGAGAATTACAAATTTTCACTACGAGAGCCGGGGGTACCCATATTGCACAATTGGAACTAACTCAGAATTCGCGACAGGAATGCTCTTGTACGCTCTTCACGAGGATTGACTAAGAGTGCCGATGGCGGTCCTTGCTCAAGGATGACTCCCTCATCTAAAAACAGGACGCGGTCAGCTACTTCACTCGCGAATCCCATTTCATGGGTTGCGACTAACATCGTGCGCCCTTCTGTTGCAAGGTCCTTCATTACTTCAAGTACCTCTCCGACGAGTTCCGGATCGAGTGCAGAAGTTGGTTCGTCGAAAAGCATAACAGCTGGTTTCAATGCTAATGCTCGGGCAATTGCTACACGTTGCTGTTGACCACCAGAGAGTTCCCCGGGGAAGTTATGTGCCTTTGAAGTCAGTTTCACGCGCTCCAACATCTCCATGCCTTCCTTGTCTGCCTGCGCTTCTGACTGTCCCAACACTCTCAACGGAGCGATTGTCACGTTCTGTAGTGCCGTCAGGTGAGGAAAGAGATTAAATCGTTGAAACACCATCCCGATCTCCTTTCGAACGGAATTGATGTTAGCGGCTGTGCATTCTGTGCCCCGAAAGCGTATTGTTCCTGAAGTTGGCGTCTCAAGCCTGTTTACGCAACGCAGAAAGGTCGATTTACCAGAACCGCTCGCTCCGATTAAGGCAATAACCTCTCCTTCCGTGACGTCAAGATCAATTCCTCTTAGCACATCTAACCGACCGAATGACTTTGTCAGTTTGCTAACGGACAAAATGGAATCATTTGACATTTGTCCCTCCTCGGTTCATTTTACTAATTGGTTGCCATGCATTTTCCAACCGGCGAACTAAATACGTCAACGGGAGCGTCATTGCCAGATAAAGAGTGGCAACACCAAGATATACCGTAGTAGGCGCACCTGCCGTAGTCGCAAACTCTTTACCAACACGCATCAATTCACTCAGAGCGACAACAGACATCAAGGAAGAATCCTTCAGGAGCGCAACAGCTTCATTCGTAAGGGGTGGTAAAGTGCGTCTAATCGTTTGAGGCAAAATAATATATCGCATCGCCACCTTATAGTCCATCCCCAACGAACGTGCCGCCTCCATCTGTCCAACATCAATACTCTCTATGCCAGACCGAAAGATTTCCGAAATATACGCGGCGGCATTGATACTTAATGCTGTAACTGCAGCGAGGAGTGGACTGAAATTCAAATTGAGAGCAGGTAGGACGAAATAGATGAAATAAATCTGCATCAAAAGGGGAGTTCCACGAACCAATTCTACATAAACTGTCGCAATAGCTTTCAATAGCTTAAAATTGCTGATTCGCATGAGTGCAATCACGAGACCCGATGGTGCCCCGATAAGCATAGTCAGAAGCGTAACCAAGAGTGTCAACCTAGCACCGAGAAGCAGTTGCGGCATGGCTTCTTTCAATTGGGGCCAGCGAATTGTCAATGCCGATCCCTTCACAGGGTTGTCAGGATTAGAAGACGCGGTCAAACCCTTCGTTGCCATTAGGGCCGCTGGTACTGCTGTCCCTACTTCCTTAACTCGATCCAATCCTCCGATAAGCGAAGAGTTTGCGGGCTCCAATATCCACTTCTCAAAAATCTTTGCATATCTACCATCAACCATCATGGTATCCAAAGCACTGTTCATGGCAGCAATAAGGTCAGTATCTCCTTTTCGCGTCTCTATGCCAACGTTTTCTTGGACGAAAGCCTTTCCAACTACCTCCAGTTCAGGATATCCCTTCCGGATCATCGCTCTGACGGCAGGTTCATCACCAATGGCAGCATCTGATTTGCTATTCCTCACATCCATCAATGTGTCTGGCTGAGAATCGTAACGGTTAATATGGTCTTTTGGAAGTCCGAGTTTTTCGGCCGCAAACTGACCAGTTGTCTGAACGATTACCGCAACTCTCTTGTCCAAGAGGTCCTTTTCGGACTTAATGCGGTCGTCGCCCTTCCTTCGAACAATAGCCTGCCCTGATAGGAAATATGGGCGACTAAAGCCGTTGCCCTTCTTGCGCGCTTCAGTAATGGTCACTCCCGCCATTACCGCGTCTACCTTCCGAGTTTCCAATGCACCAAGAACTCCTGCCCACTCCATCGCCACCCAGCGAACTTTCACCCCCAATTCTTTTCCAATTTCGGCAGCAATATCGATGTCCAAACCCTTCATCTGACCATTTTCCATGAATTCAAATGGCGCATATGTTGGATCAGTAGCAATGACAAGTTCACCGCGCTGTTTTATCTGCGAAAGCAAATTCTGCGCAGTTACACGGGAAGTCACGACACATAAGGTAAGGATTAGAAGGAGGGGAGAAAGTCGGAATTGGTAAGTGAATGTTCGCATGGATTCTCTTGTTGTGTCGTTCTTTAGTCGATACGGACCTGATCCAATAGGTATCATATAGTCATGGAAATTATTGATACTGTTATCGTCGGTGGTGGTCATAATGGTCTTGTTTGTGCAGCCTATCTGGCAAAAGCTGGAAAGAGCGTCGTAGTACTTGAGCGCCGAAATATTCTCGGTGGCGCATGTAACACAGAAGAAGTCTGGCCCGGCTACCACATATCTACTGCTGGATATCTTTGCAGCCTTTTACACCCGGATATCGTCCGAGACCTCGAACTCACCAAATACGGATTTGAGGTGTACCGACGTGAATGCGGTGGATTTGCCCCATTCTCCGACGGAACCTCTCTCATGTTCTACCCGAATGTAGAGAAAACCCGCAACGAACTTCAGAAAATATGCCCCGAAGATGTGGAAGTTTATTTCCAATTTGAAGCCGATGTCGAGCTTGCCGCAAATGTGCTGGAGCCTTTCTTTCTTCAAGAGAGCCCGACTCTGGGTAAAGTTGCCGATGCTTTTCAGCAGGCAGGTCTGGGTCATCTATTTGAGCAATTCTTTGTAGGTTCCGTTCGGTCTTTGCTGGAAGCCAGATTCAAAAGTGAAAAGCTGATGGCGGTCTTGGCAACGGACGGATTAATCGGCACAGCAGCGGGTCCGTCTGACCCTGGCACGGCCTACATTCTGCTACATCACTATATGGGAAGGGTTCTCGGTGAACGCGGCTTATGGGGCTATGTCCGAGGCGGTATGGGAAATGTCAGTCTCTCAGCAGCCAAATGCGCAGTAACGCACGGGGCCACAATCAGCATGAATACTGAAGTCAACTCGTTCATCACTAAAGAGGACCGAGTTGTCGGGGTAGTACTGGATAATAGTACTGAGATTTACGCACACAATGTCATTACTAATGCAGATCCTGTTCGCATGGTAGCCATGCTTGGAAGCGCGGTTCCCAGCCATCTCTCTGCTACCATCGAGCGATGGAAAAGTGATGGTGTCTCCTGCAAAATTAACATGGCAGTTGATGAGCTTCCAGACTTCTCTGCAATGCCGGGTTCTGCCCCAGGTCCACAACATATGGGCACAGTACATCTCGCTCCTTCTATGGACTATTTAGATGAAGCCTGGAACCATTGCAATCAGGGGCATCCGTCCAAAGACCCTATGGTCGAAGTATATATTCAGACCGCCACAGACCCCTCTCTAGCCCCCGCAGGGAAGCATATCCTCTCGTGTTTTACACAATACTATCCTCGCCATCTGGCG
>CAISOI010000643.1 GCA_903886985.1 uncultured Chthonomonas sp. | reverse complement strand
ATTCTTTAAGCGACCCGGTGAGCAAGCTATTAGTATGCTCCCGGCAGACGCATATCTCATTGTTACTCTGGACACAACTCCCTCTCCCAAGCAAACGCTCCTTTTTAAGCGAATATCTGATTCTTTAAAATACTCAGGGTTCTATCAGTTTGTCGATAGTGCAATGAAATCGAATGGACCAAACAGATCTGCTCTAAAGGATCTGAGGCAAACTCTCAGTTCCAGTTTTGCTATCGTTATGTTAAATCCTCACGACCAATCCAAATGTGCGAATTCCACGCCAAACATTACGGCCCTACCCGGTGGGGCGAAGTCCAATAATCCGATACGGGCCATGGAGCATATGGTTGGATTATTTCAACTCACAGACTCGAATGTTGCAACTGGATACCTCGAGCAAAACGCTACAAAAACTACCGGTGGTGACTTTGACTACTATAAGTTGAAGGCCGCAGAGAAGGGTGCAACGTTTTTAAACGGGTACTTGATGATTGCTCAGACGCCTGAGGATTTGGCTCAAGTCGAAGCAGTAGCACATGGAAAAGCTCCATCAGTGACTACCCTTTCTGCGTATTCGGACGCGCGAGCATCCCTTCCTTCCGATACAAATCTCATGGTTTTCGCTTTTCCCGCCGCAATGGAAAGGGTATCAGATGAGGCGAGAAAGACATCTGGACTAACTACTGGGAAAACAACTGAATGGCTCGCTTTCGGCGCAACCATTCAAGAAGAAGGATTAGTAGTGGACGTGAGGGCACCTTTCGGTAAGGATGCCCCAAATATGTTGACCAAATTGAATTCCATGAAACCGATTGACATGGCAACTTTGGGTCGTTTGCCATCGGGCGCATGTGGGGTCGTATCGGTCTCACAATTGTCACAGTATTGGTCCGTATTTGACGAGACAGTTGCAATGGACCCAAAGACCAAGAGCGACATGGATAAGGCAATTACTGAATTTGAAAAATCAACGGGCATAAGTCTGAAATCGGATATCATGCCTGGCATCGATGGAGACTTATGGATTGCTGGTTATATGACCACAATCAATAAGTCTTTCGACGGTGATCTTGTCATTGCTTTCACAGATACAAATCACGCTTCGCCAGACGCACTACTTGAAATGATTTTGAACTCTCTTCAAAAACCGGACAAAGATGGAAAACCAACTGTAGGATTCGATCGATCGGAAAAAGACGGTGTAAAGTACATATATCTTAGTCCGAAGGACAAATCAGGACTGTCTGACATGCTGACAGGCGACATACATGAAACAATGTAATCTAAAGATGCCGAGGTAAATGTCGGTTCTAGACAAAACAGCTTCAACACTCGTGGTCTTAACTTTGGAGGCTCCAACGGATTTTCACGCGAAGATCCTTCGGACCTGAGTTCGAAGCTCGGTTCCGCTAATCTGAAAACGCAATTTAGGGACAAGAAATCACCGTCTCCGTTTGCTGACAAAGAGCCTGCAATCGATGTGGTTGGTCATACAGTATTAATGGCCACTACTAGGACTATGTTGGATAAAGCGGTTATTGCTTTCCAGGGCAAAGCGCCAAACCTAGCAGCAGATCCTGCCTTCAAGATTATGACCAAAGGCTTGCCGCAAGGAACCCAATAGGTCGTGATGTTCAATATCGGCGGGATAATGGCAACCATCAAGCCTTACTATGAGGATATGACAAGTGGGTCCAAATCGAAGGTGTCATTCACGGAT
Source organism: uncultured Chthonomonas sp. (assembly GCA_903886985.1). Classification (GTDB taxonomy): domain Bacteria; phylum Armatimonadota; class Chthonomonadetes; order Chthonomonadales; family CAJBBX01; genus CAISOI01. The sequence goes on along the minus strand of CAISOI010000643.1, from coordinate 1,312 downwards.
GTTATTGATGCGTGCGGTGGACCAAATGCCGGTTTAGTAGCATCCGGCGGATACAAGAATGGAATGTTTCAAGGGCACTTTGTTTTGCCAATGGATGTACCAAAGATCATAAAGCTGTTGGGAGATGCCTTGCCTGAAAAGTCGAGGAAGAACCAGATTTCTATCCTTTAACACGAAAACTGGCATGCCGCATTTGGCGGCATGCCATTATTGTCTGGTTAGTTATCTCAAATACCTGAGACTACTCCCACCTGAATTTCTTCACGGCAATTAAGAATCCACCCAGAAGCCAAGCGCCTAACATTCCCATCTCAACCGCTAGCGAGTGTTTCAGAGGACTTCCAACCATAACTGCGCGAAGCATATCCGCAAGGTAAGTCGCAGGAATGATTTTTACGACCGGCTGCATAAAGGCAGGTAGAAGTTCCACCGGGAAGAAGAAGCCTGATAGAAACATCATTGGGAAATTTATGAGCTGCACCATCGACACGCCCGTCTCCTGAGTTTTGGCTACTGAGGAGAGTACGGCGCCGATACAGATAAATGTCAAAACTCCAAAGATAACGAGGCCCGCCAATGCTATCCACGATCCCTGCATATGAAAATGGAAGAAAAGTGTCCCGAAAATCAAAATCATCGCCGTTTGTAGGAAGGCAATACATACACGTTGGGTGACCTGAGAGCCTATGATAGTTGCACGAGGCAGGGGAGTTGCCCGCAATCGTTTAAGAATTCCCTTTTCCCGCATTACGATGAATGGCAATGCGCTGAAAAGTCCGAGCTGCATAATTGTCATGGCCAAAATCCCGGGTAGGAGAGCATCAATTCCAGATGCTGGCTTTTTGCCGACTTCCTCGGGTTTCAGCTCACCCATTGACACGTCAAACATCTGAGGCGTTTTGGCAGCGTTCTTCTCAATTGAATCTAACATCGATCTAATAATGCCGATTGCCATGCTCGACATCTGGGGCGAAGTCTGATCAGAAATCAGCCTGACGTGCAACGGCTTGTGGTTTTCGAGGTTCTCAGCAGACCCGGTAGGGAATATGACAACTGCGCGCGCTTTTGATTGCGAGATATCTTTTTTTGCGGTCGTGATATCTGTTACACGCACATCAAGCATTTTGTTCTTTTCAAATACCCCCGGGCAACCACGAAACGAGAGGAGAGGAATCCTCCATTACAATTCGTATCGGAATCCTTCGTAATCATGTTGTGGCGGAGTAGTTATGGCCTTTCCAGGATCTGACCGAAAGTTAGTACTGCTCACTGGAGCAGCCTCTGGGATTGGTCGGGCAACCTGCCTTCGACT
>CAISOI010000642.1 GCA_903886985.1 uncultured Chthonomonas sp. | reverse complement strand
TTTATTACCTATTAAATTAAATCCTCCATAAAAACTATATTTAACAACGTATATAAGTGGGTAAACAAAGACAACTGCCAGCATGATCGCCGCTGGAAGCAGGAAAAAGAATGGCCATTTTTCACGGTAGCGGCCGTTACCGTGGAAGCGATTGCTTCTCACCGTAACGGCCGCACCTTGAACTTCGTTTTCTATTGTGATGTGTTTACTTTCTACTTACCTGAAGCCCAAGTCTTGTAGGACTTGAAGTCAGCAGGTTGTTGGGTTTGCCACTGAGTGATGGAATTTTGAATATCACTTGCAGCTTTTGCAGGAGTACTGCTTCCTGTGATGACAGCCTGAGCAAATGGACGAATACCATTTGAGTCAACCTGAGGTGGTGCATAGTTTTCAGCCCAAACTTGACCTGGCTGTGAATCCAAAGCGAAGAGCTGCTTCATCAAAGGATTCTTAATTGCTGTGGTTGAGAATCGCTTATCAGCAGGGAAGGCTCCCGTGGCTGTGTACCAACTAGAAAGGTTCGCTGGTTGGTGTAGCCACGTCATGAAAGCAGCAGCAGCTGGCTTTTGCTTGGACCATGAAGTGATGAAGGCTGAGATGGATTGAGTGGCAGTGTAGAAACTAGCAAGTTTGCCGGTTCCCGCTTTTGGAGCCATTTGAACTCCAATTTGCTTTTCCAATCCAGCTTTTACCCATGAGGCTACGTTTCCATCTGTCGTCCATGTCATTGCACCCTTGCCTTGAGCAAAGTTCTGCCAAGCCTGGTTGATGTCAATGGAAGCGATGTCCTTGTTGAAGTAACCCTTCTTAGACATATCTGCAAGCTGAGTTAGGTAGCCCGAATATTTAGGATCGGTAAATTTAGCCTTACCGGTGTAAACATCTTGCAATTCAGAAACAGAGTTGAGATTTTGTGTACCAATTGTTGCTTGGAACCAGGCACCAAATGCTCCATCTTTAAGTCCCATTTGCACAGGTGTAATGCCTGCAGCTTTTAGCTTTGCAGAATCTGCAAGGAATTCAGCCCATGTTGTTGGGCCCTTATTTGGGTCTAATCCAGCCTTCTTGAAGAGAGTCTTATTCCAAACAAATGGCTCACCCAAGAGATACAAAGGCATTGCCCATGTCTGGCCGCCAGAAACGTTTTCGCTGGTATTTAACCAGTTCGCGATTTCAGAATCTGGGATAAGTCCCTTAAGAGATGCAACTTGGCCTCTCCATACTGGAGTCAATACAGGCAAGGTAGCCCATTGCATAGCAATGTCTGGACCTGATTTTGACTGAGCTGTTGTTTCAAAGGCGCCTTGCAAAGTATCGCTGCCTTGTGGAACAAGTTCGATAGAAATATTTTTGTGTAGAGCTTCGTATCGCTTAATCGCGGCTTGCATCCATGCAGTTGAACCAGGTACATCTGATTCTGCCCAGAACCAGTAAACCAATTTTCCACTGTATGGATCAGCTGCGCTCTTAAAACTTGAGATTGCAAGCGCTTGAGTATTTGAAAATACTAAGCCCATCACCGAAACGATGCCGATGACAAGCGAAACCCGCTTGGCCTTCTTTGATCGATGTAATGCACTCAACATGATGCTCCCCTTCATAGGATTTCTGCGTCGAATTTACTTCAAGACCGAGGGACCAGTACTTTCAAAGACTCCATCTCTCAGTTGGATACTTTCGAAAGCGCCTGCTGCTTGTCGCGTAAAATAAGCATACTTAATCGGCTGATATGTGTCTAGACAGAAAGTTTGAGAATTAGGTGAGGACTCACCTGGATGTGGAGCTGAGAAATCCTTTTATTACCTTCTGAATGCCTTCCATAGGTGAGCCAATCGCTGACCGTCGAGGCGCTATCAAAGTGAGTAACTCAGGCGAGTCGAAACTTCGTAGAAGATTGTGTTTGTAGAACATTGGAGAGATTTCAGAGTTGAGAATGATCAATTCGCTGAAACTCCCAATGCCGGTTGATCCGACTTTCGCGATCCGAGAGTCCAACGCCGCCGCAATTAATGCGAGAAGTCCATATTCATTCTGGCCCCACATCACGATGTTGCCTTTATCGATTTGCTGACCCGTGGAATAGCGGTGAGATAGAAAATCGATGCTGACCAAGCAGTCCCACAATCGTTGATTGAGAAGATCTCGGTCCAACATCCATGCCGCTGTAGCCGTTTCAAATTCTGAACACGACTGGATCCCTGTTCCTCGCAAATCTGGTGAAAAAATCGCGTAGCCATTTTCTAGAGCTTCTAAAGCCTCCACTGATTCAAGAGCGGCAGCGCCACCGTCCTTGTGGAGCATGACGAAAACTCCTGAGAATTCATCAGACCAGTTTCTTGGCAGAAGTAGCAAGGCATCAAGTTCTATTCCAGGTTCTGAATGAATCTTTAAGGTCTGCAAATATCCTCGTTCCACGCTTTTATGGGCGATGACATTGGGTCTTTGATGGGATCGTTCAGGAAAAGGTCCGAGGAATT
>CAISOI010000641.1 GCA_903886985.1 uncultured Chthonomonas sp. | reverse complement strand
TGGATCAATACAAGGAATTGATCTGGCAACCATCTGACAATTACTTTGTATCTCCGGGACACATTCGCTTCACTCTAGTTGACGCCGACACACGCCAACGAACGATTGTAATTGCGGATGATGCTCAAGGTAGCCCTACGGGAGATATTATTATACGTGGTAAAGTCCGCTTAGAACGGGATTCGGGGATACTGACTGGGCGTGCGTTGACGTATCGGGTGCCGTCACGATCTGGAATTATTTTAGATGCCCAAGGCAAACTCGAACAAGCATTTCTAACCGGGAAAAAAATCGAGATCCTTGAAAATCAGGACATGAAAGCAACCCATGCGACTTTTACTACTTGCATAGATCCACAATCACACTATCATATTTCCGCGCGAGAGATAAGTGTCCAAGGAGGCACGAAAATTGTCGCCCGAGATGTAGGATTCTACATAGGAAGCACCAAGATAATCTCGGTACCTCGGATTTCCAAGAACTTCAGCAAAGGGGACGAAGCACCCGTTCCGCTGCCTAGTTACTCCAAGGACAACTTGGTACAGTTTCGTCTGCGTTCGGACGTCATTAATGACCCGTATACCGGACTTAACTACGATTTAACGCTCGGACTGATGCGAACCCCACAATTGGCCCTAACCTACGAAACAGACCTCGGGCATCCTAAAGATGATGCCCCGCCGCCTCACAGTAGAAAATGGTCCATCGTAGAGCCTCTTCGCGCTGCATTTGAGAGTTCACCGCCTTTACTAAAAGGGGCAATTCCTGAAGATGAGACCAAACGAACAAGTTTCTATTCTCTTGCAAACACAGGCAATTACGTGTACAACAGGCAAAGAACGGACTTATTAGTCACTCGGTTTCCGGAAGTAGGCATAAGTTTCCGCAATATTCTGAATCGCGTTCTACCACCCGAGAATTCTCAATACAAGTCGGTGTTCGGTACAGGTTTTTTTAGCCCCGCTGAATGGTTTGTAAACGCTGAACTAGGTCTAGGGCACTTCTTAGAGAGACCAACAAAAGAGGAACACTCTCGACTGGGATTTCGAACTAATGCTGTGAGCCCAATGTTCAGGGTCGCAGGTCCGATTTTCGTTCGATACGGCGGAACCATGTGGCATAACCTCTATACAAACGGGAATAGGTACACCCTTCTTTCTCCTGAAGTTGAAACCGATATTCTCTTGAGACCAAATACACTGATTGGTGCCGGATATCGATACGAAAGAGAATTCGGCACTACCCCTTTTCTTTGGGATAAACTGGATGTCAGGCACGAGTTGCGGCTCAGATACAACTTCCTCGGCAAAAATTGGGCCTATGACACTGAGGTCAAATATGATATGGAGCATTACCGAGCATATGACAGTCTTTACGGGATTCGCCGACGACTTGACTGCCTCGAATACGGTTTTCAATACAGAACGAGGAATTCAAGCATTAGTATAGTCTTGAACCTATTGCCGGCTGGAAACACAGTAGGCAAAGCTGGTAAGTAAATCTGGTAAGCAAATCTAATTGGCTCTACTCGTGTCGTAGAGCCTCGATCGGATGCAGGTTCGCAGCCCGCATGGCTGGATATATACCGAAGAAGATTCCTACGAACGCGGAGAATGCAAAAGCACCAATGATGGACCAAAGAGGAAGGTGAATTGGGATTCCCGGCTTGCCACCAATTCCTCCTGACATAAACTGCCGCGAGATAGCTCCCGCTCCATAGGAGAGGCCCGCTCCGATCCCAATGCCAATCAACCCTCCGACCCCGGTTACTGTCGCGCTCTCGATCAAAAACTGAATGAGGATGTCCTTCTTCTTTGCACCGACCGCCTTGCGAACGCCGATCTCGCGTGTCCTTTCGGTAACAGATACAAGCATAATGTTCATAACACCTATTCCGCCGACCAAGAGTGCCAGCCCAGCAATGCCGCCCATAACAAATCCGAACATATTCAAAATTCTGCCGATGGTCTGAAGCATATTCTGTTGGCTGTCAACCTTGAATCCGGGAGCGTTGTGATGGCGTTTCATGAGCGTTTGCCACACTTGTGTCATGGCATTATCCAACTCAGAGGACAATTTGGGTTGTGCGAATATGACACTCACCAACTCCGTGCCTGTGAATCGCTTCTGTGCAGTGGTGGTCGGCATCAATACAACTTTATCTTGATCATTGCCACCGGCATTTCCCTTTTCTGCGAGCACTCCGACAACGACCAAATTGGTACCGTTCACATCCAACGTTTGCCCAACAGGATCACCCTGCATCAAAAGTTCACTGCGTACTTTTGACCCAATC
>CAISOI010000640.1 GCA_903886985.1 uncultured Chthonomonas sp. | reverse complement strand
GATAAGCCCCTTTTCGCTCTTGAGGAAGCGTCAAAAAGGAAGCGACAACATTACCCAGATATCGCCCTAGAACTGCCCCACCACCCCATCGTTGACCCACAGTCAATCCATCACGAGAAACCTTTAAGACAGCATCATTAGTCGACTGAAAGACAGTTTGCGAGGTGACATCCTTCCGAGTACCGTCGGTATAGGTAGCCCAGGCATGCAGTTGAACTTTTGCGCCAACCTTCGGCAAGGTTGACTTTTGTGGCGTGATAATGACATTCACGACCTTGGGGTCATTATCATCGAAATTTGCGCCCTGCTTAATCCAACTCAGAAGTATGTTGAATTCAGGGGAACCAACGGTAAATCGCTGCCCACCTGCGTGAGGCACACCAAAAGTTGCTTTTTGCAGCAGCAAGCTCTTTTCTGGGTAGGAGAAGTTAATTCTTCGTCCGCGAGCACCATAAACGATCGGTTCAAAATCATCTTCTGGGCTAAGTGTTAAGAGCGAAATCTGGAACCCACCGCGACCACCAAATTTACCATGGCAATCTGCCGTAGAGCATCCACTTCGGTCCAAAATCGGAGCCACATCTCGGAGAAATTCGATCTTCTTGGGAGGAGCAGGTTTTGCGCTCACTGCTTGAGGAGCAACACTTGGGTGTGCCGGAACCTTTTTTGCCGGTCCCTGCGCGGACGCCGCGAGAGCAGCAACCCCTAAACATGTAACTACGACAAAGCTTGATTTGGCATTAAGAGCCATAAGTTGCGAATTCCTGTTCGTAAAAAGTGAGCGACAATGACCAACCTTACGACGATACGCCTACATATACACTGTTAGTGACCGCCACCTTAAAACTGTTTCACGTTTTTATGGACAATAGTTAAAGGAATTTCATAATCGCATGCGATAAATCATCGCTTTCAATAAGGCAACGTCTAATAATCCTAAAAAGTTCAAGCCTGCCTTAGCCGGCGACCACCCTCAACGCAAATTGAACTCAACGTGCAGACCGAACATCGTGGGCGATTGGCTATGCAAACGGACCTCCCATGCAAAATCAACCGGTGTGCCAGATCTGTCCATTCAGGTTTTGGGATTAACTTCATAAGGTCTTGCTCAATCTTCACAGGGTCATCACTTTTGGTCCAGCCCAAGTGATTGGAAAGTCGTTTCACATGCGTGTCGACCACCATAGCATCGCCTCCAAACTCAACCCCGATCAACACATTCGCTGTCTTCCTACCGACACCCCGAAGCGTGATCAACTCCTCCAGCGTGTGCGGAATCTCCCCACCAAATCTCTTGATTACATCCAGGCTCATCGAAATTAAGCTCATAGCTTTCTGCCGGAAGAAACCTGTGCTCTTGATCAAATCTTCCACGGTCTCTTGCGAGGCAGAAGCCATTGCCTCAGGCGTCGGCAATACCGCAAATAGTCCGGGAGTCACCATATTAACTCGGACATCCGTACATTGTGCACTTAAGATTGTCGCGCACAGCAACTGCCATGCACCATCGTGCACCAATGCACACTCGACATCCGGATAGAGTCGCTTTAGCTCCTCCAATCCTTCCAACGCAAGTGTCTTCTTCTTACTGACTGCCATATGCCAACTTTCAATTACCTAACTTCAATTTCGACACCTACGTTACGGTTTTAACGCTTTGTCAATAAATACTGCGACGTCTTTCTTCAATTTCTTCAGGCAGTCCACGTTGATATACATCATATGCCCTGCCTCATAATCCGCGACCGTGATGTGCGATTTTAGGGTGGGCTCCAATTCCATATGCGCCAAAGTATAGATGGTAGCGAAATACGGAGTCGCGAGATCGTAATAGCCATTCGCCACAAATACTTTCATATAAGGATTCTTCGCGAAAGCCATCCGCAAAGATTCACTTACATTCGCGTATCCATTTCCGCTATCCCCAAAATCCCAGGGAGACTTAATTCCGGTGCCAAGGATGTGATACTCAACATCACTTTTATATCCCAATTCCGCACGCACATAATGATTAAACATCGAAGTATATGGCGGCATAATCGCCGTCATACTGGGATCAAATTCTGGCTCAGGGGTTGTGGTCGACCTGTCAAATCCCTTTAACCTGCTGTCAAGTCGCCCAACAGTGCGGTTTTCTGATCTCAATAACTCTTTGCAAAATCGGAATATGTTCAGTCGCAGATTGCTCTGCAGCACAAACTCCTTGGATACTCCCGTGTATCGACTAACCCTCTCCGCAATTGAATCCCGCTCTTCCGCCGCAAGCGCATCACCTTTTGCCAGTGCCACAGTATATTCCGTTATACAAAACTGTTCGACCTCTGCCAACGTCTTTTTGAAATCCGATTGCAGATCATCCGACAATTTGTTGTGATACCAGGCCGTCGCACAATACGTAGGTAGGAAAAGACTATAAGGTAGATCATTGCCGTGAGCAAAATCCAATGTTTGGAAATTCAGAACTGTCGAAACCAACAACACTCCGTTGAGCGCGATCCCCTTTTCAACGAGGTGCCCCGCCAGCCCAGATGCCCGCGTGGTTCCGTAACTCTCGCCAACCAAAAATAGCGGAGAAGCCCAACGCTCATACCGCACCAGATAAAGCCGGATAAACTCGCCGACCGATTCAATATCCCCGTTCAAGCCCCAGAACTTCTTGCCATATTCAGGCTTAGTCGGGCGACTGAATCCTGTCCCAACCGGATCAATAAACACTATGTCCGTTTTGTCCAGCCAGGTTGCCGGATTATCTTCCAACTTATAAGGAGGTGGTGGCAGATTTCCATCTGGCAACATCGCAACGCGTCGCGGGCCAAGCGCCCCCATGTGCAGCCAAACCGATGCCGACCCAGGCCCACCATTAAATGAAAACATTAGCGGCCGTGCTTCGTCATTCGTTACACTGTCCAACGTGTATGCCATGAAGAAGATATTGGCTTCGGTCTCACCCTCTTCACTCTTGATCGGCATCAACCCGGTAGTAACTTTGTAACTAAGCGTCCTATCCCCTACGTTGATCTGATGATGCGTCACAATCGGCTCATCCTCAGAATCACTTTTCTCAGACTTAGCTCTCGGTTCCGTTAAGGAAGCCGAAAGCAAAATGCCAGTGTCACTTTTTTTCAGATCGACGCTAAACCCCGCCAACTCCTCAGTGATAATATTGTGAAAGTCCGACTTTGCCTTATCTTCTGAACTCATCAAATCTCCTATTAGGCGGTCGGCTCAAGACCAATAAAGTGGTGCGTCAAATTCTCATAACCATTAGCAGTGATCAGGTAATTGCGCTCAAAACGCATTCCGCCAACCCCTTTGTGATACTGGCCCGGCTCCACAGTGACCACATCCCCCGCCACCAAAGTATCGACACTCTCAGGCACAAAATACGGCGGATCAGGATGCCCCAGACCAATACCATGGCCAATATGGTGCGTAATAAACTCGCCAAGATGCCGGCTCGAAAACACATTTCGCGCCTTCGTATCCACCATCTTGCAATTCGCGCCAGCCTTCAAATGTTGTTCAGCAATAGACATCGACTCAATACAAAAATCCTGTAGCTCCCGCAATCGCCCCGACGCCTTGCCGCCATCCACAACAAATGTGTTGGCGAAATCCCCTCGATACCCGTTGATCACCACTGAGAAATCGAGCAAAAACAACTCGCCTTTTTGAATAACGCGGTCACTCGGCGGTCCCCCGCCCTCTTCCGTGCGCGGCCCTGAAACAAAATCGCCATAGATGCTCGCCTGCGTTTTCGCTGCTTCCATGGATGCCTTGTAAACAAGCTCAAACGCTTGCAATTCCGTCATTCCCGGCACAATCCCTCGTATTCCAGCGGCAAATCCTGCCTCCGCTGCCTCAATCGCTCTCCTCAGAATCGCCATTTCATCCGGGTCTTTTGCGCGCTTCAATGTATGAATGACCGAGCTGACTTCGATGATTGCGAGTTTTGGATGCGCCGCCTTCACTCCCTGCACTATCCCAATCGGTACCGCCGCCTCAACCCCAAGCCGCGAAATCCCTTTGAGCTTCATCGCCTCGACCACCGTCTTAACAAGTAATCCCTCACGATTCGGCGCAGACTCAATACTCCGATACCAGACCGGCGCAATCACCTTGTCGACATGCGATTTCTCAGCAAATGGCTGCAATAGATTATCCGCCACCAAAATGCTCGAGCCATCCACCCCCAAAATGAGGAGCGCGGATGCGTTTTGAGTTCGGAATACAAACGGCGACGGGTAGTAATTCGCAAAATAGACGAGGTGCTGCGGCTCAGAGAGCAAAATGTAATCGGGCTTCTCTTTCAGACCTGCCCATAGGCGGGCTCGACGACGTTTGCAACCTTCGGCGGTCAACATTT
>CAISOI010000639.1 GCA_903886985.1 uncultured Chthonomonas sp. | reverse complement strand
GACCACCAAGCTCAATCCAAGGGATTCCAATCTCAACAGAATAACCGGATGTAGAGGAAATATCTCCACCAATGTTGCCCTGATGCGTTACACCGAACTTGAATGATCGCGTGCCTCCATCAACTGTTCGAAGGAAATCTCCAAACCCTGTCAAGGGGATCGCATTTGCCCCGCGATATAGTTGGACTCCGCCAGCCACACTGGCAGTCATTTGCACAGAGCGGGCAGTTCGCTTGTTGCCGAGATCAGGTTCTTCAACTTGTAAGAATACTGAGACAGCGTCATCTTTAAGAGGATCACTAAATGGCTGTGATTGCGTGCCGGCAAGAACAGGCTTCTTTACAATAGCAGCAAAATAGAAATATTCATTGTCGTATGCTGTGTAGCAAACTGTGGAGTTATCGGACTTTGAACCAACTTGAGCCAGAGTACGTGAGGCGCTGTAATGGAAGAGCGCGACAAGAACCACCAGCGCCATTCCAAATCGGCGCATAGCGTTCTCCTTTCAACTTACGGTTTCAGGCTTTCGTAAGCCCATTTAAAAGACTTGATAATACTTAATTGGTTCCAACGAAATAGTGCATTAGAACCTTCGGTGTGTACATTATGACACAGAGAAAAGCGCATCGAATGAATTCGATGCGCTTTAGTCGGATGGATATACATCGATAGTCGCTATTTGCCAACGCCAAAAGGATTACTGGCTCCTCCGTCTGCACGAATATCAAAGTCTTTGTGCAAATGCCATTTGTCTGATACATTTGCCAATTCTTCGTCGGCTTTGTCACAAGCCTGATCGACTGTCTGATCACCCTGCATGGCTGACAGGCTTTCTAAGGCATTGGAGGAGTCGCCAGACATCGCTCGAGCAAAACTGTTCCCGATCTTTGTGACCGCGGAACTTGTCTTTCCCAAAACATCGAGATATTTATCTCGAAGAGTAATGCAGGACTGGGGTACTGCTGTAGGATAGGCGTTGAATGCACGGCTCAATTCTTCCCAATCAGCCGCCATTTTGTTGACATCATTTTGAAATTGAGTGTAATTTTGTTGATTAGCTTTGTCCGGATTGTCACCCAACTGTGCGGTCAACCCGTTTGCCGTCATTTTGGAACTCCAGCCGAGTATGGATGCTGTCTGCTTTCGCTGAAGTACTAATCGCGCCTTTTCAGTTTGACGAACATGTTTTAGAAAATCAATTACGTCGACGGGATCCGCTGGGCCAGGTTGCGCAATAGCTGTCTTGTCAGTCATATTTCCGCGGTCGGAAATCCTTCCATTCTTGTCAGTTAGTCCCGAACCAACGTGGGCAGAAGCTCGTAGATTAACAACTCCGGAGTTCGCCTGTTGTGCCGCAGCATTCTTTGCAGCCAGATTTTTCATCCCGAGGTATCCGAGAGCACCAACAGCCAGTAAAAGCGCTACAACTAGAACGATGACTGTGACCGATGGCTTCCTAGAATTTCCTGAGGAAGCGGGGGTGGATAGAGGACGCGTCAATGTGACCGTGGAGTCTTTGCGACCAAATGTAACCGGTGTACCGCATTTCATGCAGAACT
>CAISOI010000638.1 GCA_903886985.1 uncultured Chthonomonas sp. | reverse complement strand
CTGTTATCCGTTTTCCGTTGATCTGAACTCTACCTGCGGCGATTATGAGCTCGCATGCTCGTCTTGACGCGATGCCTGCGGCGGCGAGTACTTTTTGTAATCGTTGTTCCATATCTTAGTATCACTATTCCAATCATCAATGCAACCGGTAATGTCCACCACTTCAAAATTGCGACAGAACCTAGTTTGGCGTTTACGTCTTGTAACGCAATCAAATTGCCTCTAGCAACGGCTACTCGATTACTGAAAACCTCAAATGTTCCGACTAAATCTCCGTTCTTGATCGGAGCCCTTGCAGTCGCAACATTAAATTTATATTCTAATTGCCGGGGGGCACCTTTCGGAAAACACGCACTCACCGGTAGTTGCGATCCGACATTTAGATTGGGTTTGGTACCATCTTCAACGCGAATCGTTGAAATGATACTGCCGCCTGAAACAATACTTACTTTTTCAAAACTGTCAAATCCGTAATTCATTATAGCGATAGTATCTGCAACGATGTCCTTGCTATTCAGGACTACGGAGATCAATCTCCATCCATCCCGGGTGGCGCCGCCTACAAAACACTTACCAGCTGGCACAGTCCACCCAGTCTTTATACCATCCGCATCTGGATACTTCCAAAGGAACTTTGCATGGTTCTGCAGCTTAACGTCCTTGTTTTTGCTACTCCGAGTTATTGTATACCACTTGGTTCTGGTTGCCTTATTGAATTCTGGGTATCGACAGGCATACCTGGCAATCAATGATAAGTCTCGCGCAGTCGTTAGATGTATATCGTCGTTTAATCCGTTGCAGTTGTCGAATTGTGTATTTGTGGCACCGATCTTTTTCGCCTTATTGTTCATCATCTCGACGAATTTCTGTTCGCTGCCGGCGATGTGTTCAGCAGCAGCTACGCAACCGTCATTTGCCGATCTCAACAAAATGGCATAGAGCATGTCCTGCGATGAGACCTTTTCGCCCCATTTGAGATTGAGCGAACTGCCTTTTGTCGCCTGCGCCTTTTTGCTCGCCATGATGATATCTGTCGGCTTCGTATTCTCCAAAAGCAGAATTGCAGTCATGATCTTGGTAGTGCTGGCTGGCGGCCGTTGCACGTCCGCCTCTTTCTCAAAAAGGACTTGGCCCGTTACTGCATCTACAAGCAAAGCGGAAGAAGCCAAATCCTCTTAATTGCTGGAATCCTAGACTTCTTTGCTGTCTTCGTGTGTGATTTTCTGTGACGACTGGCGGTCGCTTCATGGCAATTTGTTGACACCGTCAAAATGACTAACAGAAGAGCAATTGTACGAAAGATATAACGTTGGAATAATGTGGGATTGATTACTTCTTACCTCATGTCCAATAGGCATCAACAACTTACATAGGTGGCTCAGTTTACCAGTTTGTGGATGATGTGGCAACTATTGAGAGGCAAAAGGGCTCGTCTTAAACTCATCTAAGGACGAGTTCCAAGATCACTGTTTGATTTTGCAGGAGGAGGTGTTGTATCCGGCTTTTGATCACTTTGCTGTCCCGGAGGGTATGCCCACCATACGTTTTTGAACACTTTGAGCAGAGATTGAAAATCACCTACCTCATTGGAAGACTGGATGGATTCCCTGGTGGTTGAACCATAGAAGAAGTCTTCAACGGTTTTACCATCCGTGATTCGTAATGATACATCAACTGATTTTAAATCTGCATCTGCGGAATATGCTGCATAGATTGCTCGATAGCTCGCATAAACCGCACGCGATCTTACAACATCGAGGGTTGTGGATTTCGGGTCCACTTGAATGCTTACTGCCACCGATGCTCCCTCCGTACTTTTGTTTATAGACGCTGAATTGAGCATAGTTGTTGGATCGTTTGAAAGATGACCTGAAATTGCTGTGTTGAGTGTCGTGTCACGATTGGAAGTCTGCCCGGCTGGGGCAGTAGTAGCTGTAGTCAAGGGCTTGTCAAACAGTCGACCGGGAGAAGTCGAAGGTGTTGGAGATGGTTGCCCCGAAGCCTTTGCACGCACAGCTTGAGACATATCCGGCAAAACTGCGTTTCCCGTTGTGCTAACAGAATCTTTAAGAGTTCCTATACCCGTATCGCTGGCTTTGCGGGGATTACTGTAAAAGCTAAACAAAATAACCACTGTAACTAAAAAGACTGCTCCCAACAACCAGATTACTTGAAACCATTTAGAAGGGGTGAGGCCCACGAGCCGTTGTGTTCCCGATGGATGGATGTCTGAATCCGGTATTCTACTCTGTCCAGACGCACCAG
>CAISOI010000637.1 GCA_903886985.1 uncultured Chthonomonas sp. | reverse complement strand
GCCGTAAACCCGGTAACTTGAGCAGGATCTGCCAGCAATTCCAATCTGGAACTGCGAATCAGCGATTCGTGCATGGATGCTCCTTCAACGTCTACTATGGTTGTCGCTGCCTGATCATAAGGCAAGTCGGGAAGTTTCATCGGTTTGACACTGTGCCCCAACGATTTAATGACCTCGGTCGCCGCATTGAAAAGCTTGTGAGCGTCCGGCGCTCTGTTCTTTTCATAATCGGTCGGCAATAGCCCAACTTTCAAACGCCTTCCCGATCCCTTCGGATTGAAATTGAACGGCAGAAATGCACTTGTGGCGTCTTTGTCGTCTTGACCCGATATAATGTCCAAAATGTGTCCGCAATCTTCCGCGGACCGAGCCATAGGTCCAATTTTGTCCATACTGAAACAGAGCGCCATAGCACCTGCTCGAGGAACGCGACCATAAGTTGGACGTAGCCCAGTCACATTGCAAAACGATGCCGGTACTGTAATGGAACCCCAAGTCTCTGTCCCCAGAGCATATCCAACCAAACCAGCGCCTACTGCAGCTCCTGAGCCGCTGGAGGATCCGCCTGCCCAGCGTTTCGTATCATAAGGATTGCGACATGGACCTGTGATGGAAGCCCCTGCGACCTCATATCCGCCGCCGCCCGCCAATTCAATCATCGCGAGCTTTGCAAGCAGAACTGCTCCCTCTTCAGACAATCGCTCAATAACCACTGCATCATAATCGAAAACCTGGTCCTTATGTGCCGGGCTGCCCCATCTGGTCGGAATTCCTTTTGTGGCGAAGAGATCCTTCGCGCCATAAGGAACTCCGTGTAAAGCACCACGATGTTTACCTGTTGCGATTTCTTTATCTGCTTTTTCTGCTTGCTGCAGCGCGTGATCGCGGGTTATTTCCGCCACTGCATTTAGTTTGCGCCCACTCTTGTCCAGAGCGTTGAGATATAGCTTTGTTAGCTCGACAGACGAAATTTCCTTCGCTTTTATCTTTCGTCCCAATTCTGTCGCGGATAAGAAGAGCAGATCTGCATCACTCATTTCGCGTTATCTCCTCCATCCACAGTATTTGGTGCAAAAGTAAATGCCGGTTCCACCTGATCGGGAACTCGAAACTCTGCACGACATTTTGTCCAAGCATCATCGTTCGTTTTTAGATTGTTCGCTATCGTTTTCTTTTGAGATGCAGTGAACGCTTTGCCACGGCTCTTTTCAATCAATTCAACGCGTGTGTCGAGCGTTGTCGTATCCAGATCGACCCGTTGTGCATCGGCCACAGCAGTTCCTCCAGTCAACAAAGTTGCGGCGACGCCAATCGTCTGTTTCGCCAGACTTCGTCGAGAAATTGTACGCATTCCTTCGGTGCTCATTTATCCTTTTCTCCATCCTGTTCAGGGACAGGGTCAGGAGCAATCACAAGAATCGTGTCTCCGTGTCCTACCTGTTGCCCTTTTGTGAAATTGATCGCTTCCACAGTTCCATCGAAAGGGGCCTCCAACGTCGCCATTACCTTCATCGCTTCCATAACTGCGAGCGCCTGATAGGCTTTAACCGTCTCGCCAACTGCCACGGAAATCGAGGAAATAACGCCAGTCATAGGCGCAACTAAAGTTCCAGAAGATACTCGCTTCGTTGCGAGACGCGCAATCTCCGGGGAGGTGAACTTGTAGATCCTGCCATTGTACGAAACGGTTGTTTTCCCACCTTGGGTGACAACAGCCGCCTGAAATGTCTGAGAGCCGGTATCAATCGTCAAAAGATCCCGCGTATCTCGGTTTACCGAAATTTGATGCGACGATCCGTCCGCCATTTGAACCACGCCATGATCGTTCTTACCATTAACCGTGCATTTGACAGGCTCATCACCATAAATTAGATCAATTTCCATTTTCGGACCTCGTCATGGAAACGTCGGTGAAATTTCGCCAGTTACCCTGCTCTTTCCAGAGATTGTATACTGCTGGTCGACCATTTGATAGTGCACCTCCACTTTGATCGGCAGGTGACAATCGATCCGCAGCGATTGCAAGAATCACCTCTTCAGGAAGATCGTGGGAACTTTGATAATGCTCAAAATGGTCGGCTAGAAAGCGCGTTGAAATTTTGCCTTCTCGATAGAGTGGGTGATTCAAAATATCCATGAGGTAGGCGATGTTCGTCTCTACACCCATAACGTGGAAACTTGAGAGTGCGGTCACCATCTTCTGAATAGACACCTCCCGACTTTCGGAGTAAACAATCAGCTTCGCCAACATCGGGTCATAAAACGGCGATACCTGCCCACCCTGAACCACCCCTGAATCGACGCGAATTCCTGGTCCTACTGGTTCAATCCACTGATCCAATGGCCCTATGGAGGGAAGAAATCCCGTGGAAGGCGACTCCGCGTAAATCCGTACTTCCAACGCTTGGCCACGAGCGATGATCTCAGATTGCTCGAACCCGAGCGGTTCTCCCGAGGCAACTCGAATCTGAAGCTTCACCAGATCGATCCCGGTTAGCATCTCCGTTACCGAATGCTCTACTTGTAGACGTGTATTGACTTCGAGAAAATAGAACTTATGTGAACCATCAGGCCGTTCTTCAAACAGGAATTCTACAGTCCCCGCATTCTCGTAGTGTGCGGCTTTTGCTGCTGTAACTGCCGCACTGGTTATCTCATTCCTGAGGGCGGAAGTCAAAACTGCAGAAGGGCTCTCTTCGATAATCTTCTGGTGCCGCCGTTGGATAGAGCATTCCCGCTCAAACAAGTGAACGACATCGCCAAATTTATCACCCACTATCTGAACTTCTATGTGGCGCGGGGCTTCTACATAACGCTCTAAAAGCACCCTATTATCTCCAAATGATGCGACTGCCTCCCGCCTCGCCTCATCTAAATTCACTGGAAAATCGACAAGGTCTCGCACTACGCGCATTCCTTTGCCACCGCCACCAGCGGCAGCTTTGATGAGTAGTGGAGTTCCGATTGACACTGCTTCAGTCGCCAATCTGGCATCGGACTGATCTTCACCCATGTAACCGGGTACGATGGGGACACCTGCGGCAGAAACACGCTCTTTGGCGTGTATTTTATCGCCGAGGAGTTCGATACTCGCGGATGTCGGACCAATGAAGATGACGCCTGCTTCTTCGCATGCCCTTGCAAAAGCAGCGTTTTCGGAAAGAAAACCGTATCCTGGGTGAATAGCATCAGCGCCAGATTCTCGGGCAACTTCTAGAATTTTGTCGATGAGTAAATAGCTGGCGACTGCGGGGCCCGGACCGATTGGATATGCCTGATCAGCTAGCAAAACGTGAGGAGCGGATCTGTCTGGCTCGGAATAGACCGCCACAGTGAGAATGGACATTTCACGACAGGCACGGATGATTCGAACCGCGATTTCGCCCCGGTTCGCAATTAAAATTTTACGAATTTGCATATCTGGATGTTCGCGAGATTAAGGTAAAAGCCCTGCTTAGATACAGTGAGTGATCGAAATATTAGGAACGAAGGACTCCAAGAGGATGAGTCTGGAAGTCCGGGAAAATAGTTGCCGTGGCATTGTTGTGCAGACGTTTCTCAACCACTTCCGCAAGTATGTCGCGGTAATCATTGGCTACACGAAGGTCTCCTGTTTCATCTAGCTGATGATCTGCCAGCCCTGGCCATTTTCCATGAACCTTGCCGCCATTCACCGATCCGCCTATCACGAACATTGCTCCACCACGTCCATGATCTGTCCCTATCCCAGCATTCTCCTGCACTCTGCGACCAAACTCTGTCATGACAACTATTGTCACACGATTCAATTCAGTTCCAAGATCTTGGGCAAACGCAGCAAGCCCACTTGCAAGGTCCCCTGCTTGAGCACCAAATACAGAATCCTGCGCCACATGCGTATCCCATAAATAGGGACCACGATGGTCCAAACATGCAACTTCTAACCCAACTTTTCCCTTTATCAAGCAAGCCACTTGACGCAAACCTTCACCGAAAGCTGATTTGGGATACACTGCATTGTTAGTTGCTTTGTAGTGGGTGGGATCAATCCTGTTCAATGTATCCAATACTGCAATTGTCTCTCGCCCTGCAATAGCAATGGCATCGCCACCATCCGAATAGATATCTGCCAGAGCCGAATGGAGATCGCTCTCGTTTTGGCCTGTCGGCACAATCAACTTAAAATCCGAAAGTGAATTAAGAGCAGCCGCATCGGTTGCACCTCGCAGGGCATCCGGCATAATATTGCTAAATGCAACCGCCCGAAGAGGTGACGCAGATTTTCGCTCCGCACTCGTTAGATGTCGGCCCAACCATCCACTCGCCGCACCTGTCAATTGATCCGGAATGCCTCGCTCCATAGTGGCCATTGCCTCAAAGTGCGACCGGGACTGATCAAGAGATCCGCAGGCATGAATAACTCCCATTTTGCCTTCGTGGAAAAGCGGCAAAATGGGCGAAAGTGCAGGATGCAAACCAAACTTTCCATCCAGATCTAATCCACGACTTTCTATATTTGCTTTCTTGTCGCTGGGAGCCTTCACACCAATACTTGGTCGATGCTTGAAGTACCCATCTTCGAAAAAAGGAGGCACGAGATTAAGTCCATCTGCACCACCGCGCATAAAGACCGTTACCAGGATATCCCCTGAGTATTCAGATCCCTTTGTGCCCACTGCGACATCCGACAGTGAACTCTTGGATGCAGTGAGCCAACTTACCGTTGCAAGAGCGGTTCCCAGTAGAAAGGAACGGCGAGAGGGGTTGAGAGCTAGCGAAGAATTCGCCCTACTGGACCAAGTAATGGGTTCGCTTAACGGATTCCCTCTCCCATCACAACCGAGTTTTATCGATTCCATGAACTCGTGCCCCTCCCTAACGCCATTGAAAATCTG
This sequence comes from uncultured Chthonomonas sp., assembly GCA_903886985.1. Classification (GTDB taxonomy): domain Bacteria; phylum Armatimonadota; class Chthonomonadetes; order Chthonomonadales; family CAJBBX01; genus CAISOI01. The sequence goes on along the minus strand of CAISOI010000637.1, from coordinate 2,026 downwards.
GTGACGCGACAATGAGGGAGGCAATCTGCATGTGCGGCTTCCCTTTGGTGGCAGTTGAAACATGTTTTACAATCCTCTGGTTACGCATTTTGGAAGAGGCGTCGTCAGCTCGATGTGCCGTGATCAGTTCCATCAATTGTTTTGTTGTCTCGTTCTTATCACCACCCGGAATCCGCTCTTGTAACTTCTTCCAGTTAATCGATGTTCCGGATACTCCTTCCGTGCAGAGCGCTGTCGCAAAATTCCAGCGCGCCAAGATGGAGCCCGTCCACGCGCTCGTTCTATCTGGATAACCATCAGGCATAGGCCATTGAAACAGCGGCTGCCCCATCTGTGTAAGATGCATTTGTATCCCTTTGCCACCATCTGTGTCGGCATTGAGTGCCCTCATTGCAGAGACCGCATAGTCGAAGGGACGTTTCAGTATGGGAGACGCGGACTGAATCTCTTTTGATAACAACATAGGGCGGAGCATCTGCGTAATGTCACCGTCCGTTTTGAGATAGATATCTGCCATTTTATCAGTCCAGCTGTCTGCTTGATCACCCAAGAAGTACTTACAGATTTTGTGCGAGATAAACTTGGCAGTCGCTGGATGCTTGACGAGAATATCAAGTACCTTATCACCATCATTCTCGCCACCTCCAGCAGGTATCGTAACGCCAAGAACAGTTTTGGCACCCTTATCGTGCGCAGTGTCGTCGTACCTAAATGTGCCTTTACGGTGTAAAAATCGTCCTTCGACTGTCCATCCCGTCAGACATCTCGCTACTTCTTGGACATCCTTTTGTGTATATCCCCCGTGGACACCCAGAGTGTGCAGTTCCACCAACTCCCGGGCGTAGTTCTCGTTTGCTCCAGCTCCGTGATCATCTCTTTTTCGGTTGACCTGATTATCCAGGTATTGCAGCATTGCCGGGCTGTGCGCCGAAGACCGGATCAAATCATGCACGGAACCAAGAGCGTGTTTCCGAATAACCTCGAGGTCGTCGTGAGGTTTAAAATAGGCGGACGATCCCTTACGCGCGTAAATATTAAAGTGGTTGGTCCAGAAATCCACCATTCTCTCACGCAACTGATGAGGGCTGTACGTCGCACGCAAAATACAAGCCATCTGCATCTGACGAATCATTTCATCGAGCAACTCATCCCCCCGTTCTGACGATTGAAGCTGAAGAGTCTCCAACGGAGCCAACCGCAGGGATAGCAATTGTGGTTCAATATTGGAGGGATGAAGTTGCTCTGTTATGTAGTTTTCAATTCCTTGCGATGCTACGATTGCGACTTGACCGGGCACGGGGCCAAAAGAAGTTCTGTTGAGAAGTCTGACAATTGGATGAATTTCTGTCGGAGGCAGAGCTATCTTATCGGCTAGAACGGGTTGAGTAATTCGACGAGTGACAAAGGAACATCCATTCAGGGCGAATCCTGTTCCGGTTAGTGCTAGTGCTTTCAAACAATCGCGCCGCCCAAATGTCATACAATAAACTCAGATGAAGTATTCGGATTGTATTCCGAAACCACGTGTGGAACCGAGGCTTCAATGGCAGTTTGTTTTGATGAAAACATCGCCATCAAACCGGCGCCCAAACTGATAATATTCACGACTGGTGTGAAGAAGAACCATCCAAAAATCGGTACCAACCCGCCCACAACCAAGAGCATCGCACCCCGTTCAAGACTGCGATACTGCGATCGTCGACGATCTGTTTTTTGAATACGACTTGCAGAAAGTAGTGCCAAGCCACTACCGCCCACAGCTTGCAAAACCAGCATTACGATGGCACCGAGCCAGCCGAAAAGTGTGATGAGAGGGTTATGTAAATTCAAGAAAACTATAACGATAAACCAGCCCAAACCTGCAGTGATTGCTCCGACTATGAAGCATCGCACGGGGTGACTTTCAATGTTAGTGCGAGATGCAGCCGCTTTTAAGGGAAATAGGAGTGCAAACCCGACAAGGGTTGCCCAAATGGAGAATAGAGACCCGGAAATCAAAGCAATAACGGTGAGTACGTCACCTATG
>CAISOI010000636.1 GCA_903886985.1 uncultured Chthonomonas sp. | reverse complement strand
CTGTCGGCTCAAGGAAACCTCTCAGACTGGCTGAAAGCAATACCTGCGGAAGATACCGATTGGAACTCTGTCGGAATTGTCTCCACTATAGGATTAGCTGGCGTAATTTCAATCTTTTTATTCCCCGTTTCCTTTCTCATTTTAGGGGGAGATCCGTCCAAGTACGGTTGGTTGAGAGACAGCATGGGTTCCGGCGGCGCGTGGCGAGTCATTTGCGTCAATGTTCCATCGTTTGCCGGCATAGCGTTTTTGTGGCTCGAAGAGAGTTTGGTTCAACTTGTGCGCATGTTTTCAATAATCCAAGTCGTCACCTACCGAAGTCATCGTGCAAAATGGGTACTGTTGGTTGTGATGGCTATTGCGGCGCTCGTGTGGTTAGTAATTGGAGATAGAGGGTCCGTGATTCGAGGTGTCTCTGCGATCACAGCTGGGAGCTTCACCTAATGAAGCATCTCCCAGAAAGTATAGTGTTTTTGGCATTTGTGAATGCCTTCTTTAGATATAGATTTCCTAAAACTCTAATTGTTTGTCGGGTCTCCAAATGGATTTTTGTCGCACTTAGTTGTTGGCTTGTTGTAGTAACCTACTTCTATCACGAAGTTAGTCCTATATTCACCCAAACTCCATGGTTGTTGCCAATTGACTCCTTTTGGATATGGAACGCAACACCATTTACCGTTTTGTTATTGGCTGCATTAACCTTCTACCTCGTGATGCGTTCTGAGCGTTCAGACGACATCAATCACAATATAGTGTCCTGTTGGGTAGTTGTTGCATGTGCGATGGCAATGCTCTTTTGTGGCGATCTCGTATTCTTGTTTACTTTCATTGGCCTCGGTGTTGCGGCTACTCATCGTTTCCAAAAATTGAGACCGATCAATTGTGTTGGATTGGCGATGATAGGTGCAGCATTTCTGCATATCTATTCAAAATCAACTATGCATAGCTTTATTTTGGATGCGATTATTGAGGCACCCGTTCTCCCCGTGCATCAGTCAGCTTCTCTGGCATCTTTGTTGCTGGGGCTAATCTTCGTGATGGTCGGCACTCGTGAAGGGATTGTCTTCTCTTTTGGTGCCATCGGGCTAGTTATGCGGTTGCATCCTGCGTTATATATGCAGGAGACCATCATCACTCAGCAGGTCCTACCATTTGCAATTCCCGCTATCGCAATTTACTTTGCATGTACCGCGCTTGCTTCAAAAGAGACAAGTGTTATCCGCCGTCGAGTTGTCCTTGCATTTTTGGGTGTTTCCTTATTTGGCTGGATCTCCAGTCCTTCGTTCAGTGCTACACCTTCAATTGCCTTTTTAGTGGCAGCCCTGTTCACTTCTCTAATTCCAAAACCGGATCGAATTCAAACTCACTTAGCAATAACTATATTGGCAACAGTAGTCGGTTTATGGTGGCTGTGGACCATGCCTTTAGCGGAATACGCCGTCGCTGTGGTTGGTTCAACGATTGCCATTGTGTTGGCTATTTATTCCTTGTTTATGCAGTCAGAGGATGCACCAGTTCCTGCGATCGATGGTGAGCCTGATGCTGCCTGACAACACTGCAGCACTCAAACTTCCCATCAAAGTATTGTTTGCAATACTGTTGCTTGGAATTCTGGCGATCCCGCTTAAGGCACCTCTATCGATCGGAGGGATACTAGGGCTATCCGATTTCAGCCGAGTGGGAATTGCAATGGCACTGTTTGCCTTTGGCTTCTCAACGGTCGTTACCCGGCAGACGTTAAAGATTCAGGATTTCGATTTTGTAATCGGTGCCATTATCGCAACCTGCGCTGTGGGGCCATTTGGAACAATTGTCGGTTGGTTAATCTTTGAGCGGAGTTCTAGATGGCGTGAGCATAAGAGTATCGCGGGGCAACTCTTGGCGACATCACCACTAATAATAAGTGCCATCATCCTTGCCGTGGTGTGTCGCTCGTTCTCGTACGACGGAATCGCAAACTCAATTCTGCTTCAACATGGTGGGCTCGGAATAAAGTTTTGGCTGCCATTCGTTCTGTGGATCTTCGGAATAGTGTTTGTTACTTTGCGCACCTTAGACACGGACGCACAGGATCATTGGAAAGCAAACTTCATGCAGATGGCAATCTTGTTTGGTCAGATCCCGTTTTTCATGATAGTATTTGCGCCCGTTCTCGAACGATGGCAGGGTCTCATTCTTCCGGGAGGGTTGATGCTCCTGCTGACATCGGTGCTTTCGGCAACCAAAAGGGAATCACCTGAGGCTGGCATTAGCCACTCAATGTTAATAAATTTGGGGCTCTTTTTACTTGCAATGTCGGTTTCAACAGACCGAGTAGTTATAGCCTGGATAATGTACGGCATCATGTCCGTCCCAACAATGTTCGCGCCGGTTGAGGGCAAGCGAAATTTGGTTGGTTTGCTGAAGTTATCCACATATGTTGGTTATCTTCTGGTTCTCACTGCTCTGTGGAGGGAGAATAGCTATATCGGACTTGCGGCCCTGTTGGCGACTGCCCAATTTGAATATGTAAATGGAAACAGAACGCATGAAAGCCGTGATACCGAAAGTGAGATGCCAGATCGACGCCCAACTATAATTTCAGTGTTTCTCTCTATAGCAATGGTGCTGTTTGCGCAACCACTGTATGCCTTTGTCGCTCGAGCAGTCGGCGAATTGTTTCTAGGCACAAAGAATTGAGCGTGAATCTTTGCCTAATTGAATCCATTGGCTATACTATTGACCGGAAACTGAGGGAACTGGGCAACCGTTTTTTGTGCGGTTCTTTCGTTGTTAAGGTGAGGGAGTAATCAAATGGCAGGCAAAATCACTTCGGTTGAATTAATCCGCAAGAAAGAACGCGGGGAGAAGATCGTAGTTGTAACCTGCTATGACTACCCTTCTGCAATCTTGATGGAAGAAGCGGGAATAGATGTCATATTTGTAGGTGATTCGGTTGGCAGCAACGTTCTAGGCTATGAATCGACCCTCTCTGTAACACTGGACGATATTCTTCACCACTGTAAAGCTGTGCGACGCGGCGTGAAGAACGCAATGTTTTTGGCAGATATGCCCTACATGAGTTATCAGGTTTCGATTGAAGAGGCGGTTCGTAACGCAGGTCGGCTGGTAAAAGAGGCGGGAGTGGAAGCCGTCAAGTTGGAGGGTGGAGAAGAGATTGCCCCGACGATCAAGCGCATAGTCCAGGCGGGAATTCCTGTTATGGGGCACATTGGTTTGATGCCTCAGCACCTTCTTGCGCACGGTGGATTTAAAATGACGGGCAAAACCGACGCAGATAGGCTCCGATTGATTGCCGCTGCAGAAGCGATTCAGGATGCTGGAGCGTTTTCGATTACTTTGGAACTTGTCGACCACGACACTGCAGAGGCCGTTTCCCGTTCAATTCACATTCCTACAATCGGAATTGGTTCCGGTCCTCGATGTGATGGGCAAGTTCAGGTTTATCACGATCTGGTAGGTTATTACGGTGGGGACCCCTTCCGCCATGCATCGCAATACACGAAACTTGCGGATAGTGTAAGCGTCGCTCTGAAACGATATGCTT
>CAISOI010000635.1 GCA_903886985.1 uncultured Chthonomonas sp. | reverse complement strand
TGCCTAACCTGTATGGTGACATTCTCTCAGACCTCTGTGCCGGACTAGTCGGTGGTTTGGGTGTCGCTCCTGGAGCCAACATTGGCGTCGATTGCGCGGTCTTTGAACCTACACATGGTTCAGCCCCGAAATACAAGGGGCTCAATAAGGTTAATCCGACGGCACTCATTCTGTCAGGGATGCTCATGCTTCGTCACCTTGGAGAGTTGGACGCTGCAGATAGGCTCGAAGCTGCGGTTTCATCCGTTATTGCAGAAGGTAAAGATGTTACTTACGATATGAAGCAGGATAGAAACGATCCAACTGCAGTTGGCACCGCCGAATTTGCCGACGCTATTATTCGCGTTCTTGAAGCCTAAGTCAAGTAGCATGAATTCTCAGGTAGAGGGCAAGCCTTTCGGCGTCACTGCCCTCTATTTGATCTTTTGAGCATGGATAATATCTCCGAACTCCCGTCTGAAAGTGAGCCTAACCGCCCTCACCGAAAGCTAAAGCGTTTCGTTAGGCTCTTAGTCCGGTCCATTCTGATTCTGCTATCTGTTGTACTTATCACATGGTTCTGGTATTTCCACCGCTCTCAACCATCAAGTCAGCGAATTGACATTTTCGAGGGAGTGACCTACATCCGTGATGTAAGGACTACACCTGTCGCGAATGTCTGTCACATTTTGCTCATCAAACTCGACAGCCCTGGATTGCGATTTCTCGTAACTCCCGGCGACTCGAGCAAACCTCGTCCACTTGTAGCATCTTTAACTTCCGAATTCTTGAAGAAGTTTAAACTGCAGGCTGCAATTAACGGCGACTTCTTTTTCCCCTGGCATTCTACTGCTCCGTGGGATTACTATCCTCACATTGGTGACCGCATTGAACTCGAGGGTATCGCCGCTTCAAATGGCAATCTCTATTCACTTGGCGGTAAACGAATCAATTACCCTTCAATATTTATTTCTCAGCAAAACGAAGCAACTTTTGTCCCGGTTGCAGAGGATGCGTATAACGTAATCTCTGGTGATCACATTTTCCTGAAAAATGGCAAGTTCGGGAGGGCACCTTCTCAATACCATACGTCGCGCCAACCGAGAACTTGTGTTGCGCTGAACGCAGACCGAACAACGATGATTTGGATCGTTGTGGATGGCAGACAACCCAATTATAGTGAAGGCATGACAATGCAGGAGATAGCCCAGGTTATCACTACGTATGGCGGTACAGATGCACTAAACCTTGATGGCGGCGGCTCATCAGAAATGGTATTTGAAGGAAAAGACCATCAAGTGGAGGTTGTTAACTGTCCAATTGACTGCCATATTCCAGGCAGAGAGCGACCTGTGGCGAATCAACTTGGGCTCTTTGCACTGCCCATTAAATCAGTTCCCAAATAGTGCGCAACCGACAGACGGTATAATGAATAGAAGAGTAATTTTTGAGGATTAAAGAATGTCAACTGAATTAGAAACACAAAAGTCAACTTGGCGCACCAAGATTGGTTTAGCGGAAATGCTAAAGGGTGGCGTCATTATGGACGTTGTAAATGCAGATCAAGCGAAGATCGCAGAAGATGCAGGCGCGTGCGCCGTGATGGCATTAGAGCGTGTTCCATCTGATATTAGAGCGCAAGGTGGGGTCGCAAGAATGTCTGACCCCAAAATGATCGAAGAGATTATTGCGGCCGTTACGATCCCTGTTATGGCAAAAGCCAGAATTGGACACTTTGTCGAGGCTCAAATTCTCCAGTCACTCGGCGTAGACTTTATCGATGAGAGTGAAGTATTAACTCCCGCTGACGAGCAGTTCCACATTGACAAACATGCTTTCAAAGTGCCATTTGTTTGCGGTTGTCGCGATCTCGGAGAAGCGCTTAGACGCATTGGAGAAGGCGCCGCAATGATCCGTACCAAAGGGGAAGCCGGTACAGGTAACGTAGTCGAGGCAGTGCGTCACATGCGATCAGTTATTGGTGGAATTCGCAAGCTTCAGGCAATGAGCAAAGACGAATTAATGACTGCCGCGAAGGAACTGGGAGCACCATACGAACTCGTTGTAGAAGTGCATGAAACAGGTAAGCTGCCAGTGCCAAACTTCTCAGCCGGTGGCGTAGCCACTCCCGCCGATGCAGCACTTATGAGACAACTAGGTGCGGAAGCTGTGTTTGTTGGTTCTGGTATTTACAAATCTGCTGATCCTGCGGAGCGTGCTAAAGCTATAGTGACAGCATGTACGTATTTTGACAATCCAGATACACTTGCTAAAGTATCGCGCGGACTTGGCGAGGCAATGGCATCAATCGACGTACGAAAGATGGACGACCGCGATAGGATGGCAAGCCGAGGCTGGTAATCGGATCA
>CAISOI010000634.1 GCA_903886985.1 uncultured Chthonomonas sp. | reverse complement strand
GGTTGCGGGGCCGACTTCTCGACGATATTGTTTGCTGGCCGAAGTTGTGACAAAGGAAGGGTAGCTCGCATGGAGCCGATCTGAACGGGAACTACGCCGTCTTTGGGGTTCTCTATTAACTCGCCATCCATCCCGAGACTTATGACTCTAACACGATCACCCTTTTTATAAACATGGTCCGAATCTGTTTCCGTCACAATCTCAATCGAATCAGCAGCCAGATCACTATTCACTTCACGCTTCAGTACCGTCAGTTTTTGACGAACACTCGGCCCCTTCCGTGCGCCTTTGTTCATTTTGCGGAGTTCATCAATAATGTTCTCCGCCTTTTCGGCAGCCCGCCTGAGAGTTAGTCGCGCCTCTTCTTCCGCATTCTGACGGACAGTCGCACGGACATCTTCTATCTCTCTAACCCGCCGCTCATACTCTTCTCTGAGTTTCTCTGCACTCTGTGCGTCTCGCTTCGCCGTTCGTTCAAGCGCGGACGCTGACTTACGGCTCTCTTCTATTTGCTGCAGTAGTTCAGCTGTATTTGCGTCGCGAGTCGATTGACCTGCCCTTCCTGCGTCGACAATGCGTTTGTCGAGTCCAATTCTCTCGGCTATGTAAAAGGCATGCGAGCTGCCAGGTACTCCCTGTAAGATTCGGTAGGTTGGCCCTAGCGTCTCGCGATCAAACTCAACTGCCGCATTTTGAACTTTGGCATTGCTAAAGGCGTATTCCTTCAGTTCGCCGTAATGCGAAGTTGCGATTACGCGAGCATTCCTATTCCTCAACTCCTCCAATATTGCCTTTGCAAGTGCCGCGCCCTCGCTTGGATCTGTACCCGCTCCAACCTCATCCAGAAGCACCAGCGCATTACGTCCCATCTCATTCAAAATCCGTACAATGTTCTTTAAGTGCGCAGAAAATGTGGAGAGAGACATTTGAATGTCCTGCTCATCGCCAATGTCTGCAAAAACTTGATCAAACAGCGCGATTTCTGTTCCTTCAGTTGCCGGTACCTGCATTCCACATTGCCCCATCAAACAGAGCAATCCCAGAGTTTTCAGGCTTACTGTTTTCCCTCCAGTATTGGGACCGGTAATGATAAGGGTAGTGAATTGTAACCCCAACTCGAGATCAATCGGAATGATTTTCTCGACCGTGTAGACCAACAACGGGTGCCGAGCAGACACCAATTTACAATAGCCCTTGCGGTTGATTTTCGGTTCGACTGCCTGCATCTCTTCAGCGAGCAGTGCCTTGGCATTCGCTAAATCCAAATTACCTAAATAACCCATCATCGCGTGAAGGTCGTCCGCAAAACCCTGAATAGTACCGGTAAGTTTACTGAGAATTCGCTCGACTTCATTGTTTTCCTGAACTGACAAGTCGCGCAGTTGGTTTTGAAGTTCAACAGTTACCGCTGGTTCTACGAAGCTTGTGGCACCACTTGCACTGGAATCATGCACAATCCCGCCCATGATTGCACGATTGTCCGACTTCACTGGGATGCAATATCTTCCGTCCCGGAGGGTAATGATGGGTTCCTGAATAAAGGTCTTGTAACGTTCGCTCGCAAGCACATTGTTCAACTTTTCCATCAATCGTGAATGGGTGGATTTGTGCTGAGAACGAATTCGAGAAAGCTCGGGGCTTGCAGTGTCTCTGAGTTCCCCATTATCTGAAATGCTGTCGGTGATATTCTGCTCGAGGTTTGGAAACTGAGGCAAATTGCTTCCAATTTCCGCCAATAATGGAATATCTTGAGTACGCTTCTGTAGAAACTGTTTTAGCCGTCGTGACGCAATACAGGTAAACGCGATATCCAGAAATTCTCGCGGGACAATGCGTCCGCCTAACTTCGCGCGATCCACTATCTCCCTAACGTCACGAATCCCCCCCATAGGCATCCCTTGACTGGTGTCCAGTAAGAAGCGGGCTTCCCGAGTCTCCTGCAACCTTCGCATGACTGACTCAATATGCCCAGATGGTTCCAATTCCAGTGCCGCAGCTCTACCAAGGGAATTACTGGCATGGGTGGCCAACTTCTCAAGCACTTTATTAAATTCTAATACCTTAAGACTATGACTGTCCATCACCCTACACTCTTCGAAAGAAACATCAAATTGACATGAAATGAGACGGG
>CAISOI010000633.1 GCA_903886985.1 uncultured Chthonomonas sp. | reverse complement strand
TGCCTATCCGCTGAGTGCTTTCCCAATACATGCGCAGATGCAACCCCAAGTTTTAATGCCAACAGGGCAGTTAACTGCTCGTTTGCTACACCGCGAACTCCGTCGGTTCCGAAACCTGGCTCTGTGGTTTTCATACCTTCTGGGCAACCTTAACCATTGCTGGCCGTATGACGCGACCGTGCATTGTGTAGCCCTTCTGAAGCTCCGCAACAATAGAATTTTCGGGAAGATCGCTCTCCTCATCACGAATGACCGCCTCATGAACTGCCGGGTCGAACTCTTTGCCGATTGTTTCAATGGGCGCCACACCACTCTTCTCAAAGAAGCTATTTAACAATTTCAGCGTTAATTGCAACCCATTAACAAGCCCTTCATAACTCTGGCTCTGTTCCGAAGAAATGAGGGCGCGCTCAAAATTATCCAGTACCGGCAAAATCCCTTTTATCAGATCGAGATTCGCCATCTGGACAATTTCACCGCGCTGTTCATCGGTTCTGCGGCGGAAGTTCTGAAACTCAGCCAATGTCCGAAGATAATTGTCCTTCTGTTCAGCAACGTCGGCCTCGAGCTTTTCAATTTGAGATCGAAGCAGATCTGTCTCGAAAATAGGGTCTTCGGTGTTACTGCCGTCCAATTCATTCTTCTCAGTCTGTTCAGATTCAATCGCAGTGTCATTTTGTTTATGATGTCTCGTCATCTTTATCGGGTTCCTCATTTATATAACGGCTCCTAGTTGCACTCATCAGAGCGCTAAATAGTTCTACGACAAAAGTATGCAAAAAAGCACTCACACAAAATCACGCCTCTGAATAATTCTCAGAGACGTCATGGGCGAACGCCTGAAATTATTATTCTAACGCAGTACGTGTCAACATGGTTGAGAGGCTATTCGCCATCATCCCTACCGCACTAACGGCTTGTTCATATCTCATCCGTGTCGGCCCAACCACGCCCAAAAACCCACAGGTGCGATTTCCAATTCGATACCTGCTCGTCACCAAGCTGCAATCTGCCATTGCCTCGAAGGGGCTCTCCTCACCGATGATAACGGTCACTCTCTCACCATTGGTAGTTCTTGTGAAGACGTCAAACAGCACACTCTGTTGCTCCAACGCAGACAACAATTGCTCCAACCTAATGACATCATGAAATTCTCGCTGGTGCAAAATGTGCGATGCTCCTTCACAAATCAGGCGATTGTCGGACAGTTTTCCCGCGAGGTCTACAATGTTCTCGTGGATAAGAGTCATTAATAGTGATTCACCGAAGGAATCTACGGTTGAAGTTTCTAGCTCAGACTTTGCGATCTCCTCAATATCCTTACCAACGAATACCGAATTGACATAAAGAGCGATCCTGGAAAGCGATTCCTCTTTCGGCGTCTGTTCTACTTCGGCCAATCGATGTTCTAAATGACCATTGCTTAAAAGTATAACAACCAAGATGTGACGCGAAGAAGCAACAGACAAAAAGAGCCGGTGCACCGTGGTTGTGACCATTATCGGGGTCGTTGCCACAGATGGATATTGCGTCATATTTGCCAACATGCGTGCGGTGAGTTGTACCAACTCGTTTATCCGGGCAGATCCTGTCTGCAAGCCGAGACCAAATTCAATATTCTCACCCACATTTGAAAGTGGCATTAATCTGTCTACGAAGTAGCGATATCCGCGTGAGGAAGGGATGCGTCCAGAAGAGGTGTGCGGCTGAACAAGATAGCCTCGTTCTGACATTTCTGCCATCTCATTTCGAAGAGTCGCAGATTTACACCCAAAGTCATGTCGGGAAGCGAGCCATTCAGATCCAATAGGCTCAGCCGTTTCGACGTAATCATTTACGATTGCATGCAATATTCGGCCCTTACGATCATCAAGTGCCAATGCTCTGCCTCCTAAACAAAAAAATCTGTCGGCTCTTTCAACTCGAATAACAAGAAAGACCTGCGTCGTTCTGCAGGATCTTATTCCTGTCTTTTATACCTCAATAAGCACACGCTGTCCAATCCGAGCCGACTCGATTGCACCAAAAATCATCGCGAGACTTTTTATGTTGTCATGGCACTCACCCATTGGAACGGTTCCATCTCGCAGAAACCGAACCATATCCTTCAGTGAGCCAGCGATTGCCTGATCAATAGTATTATCTCGCGGCTCTGTTTTGGCAACAAGCTTTGAATAGAACCCCGCACTTTCGATGACAACATCGGCTTCCGGGTCACTTAGTCCGTCCCATATTGCAGTTCCTCGGGGACCAATGGCGCGCCAGTCAGCCTCCCACGAAGTGTGCTTCCCTTCGCTGCACCACGATCCTCTAAAGGTGTACCGGAGGCCACCCGTCATTTCAAAAATTGCGGTTGCACTGCTCGCGCCCTCATACCAACTCCAAGTAGGGTTAAATTCTTCACAATAGACCGATACGGGGTCCTGTCCTGACAAAAATCTCGCAGCATCAACTGTATGTATAGCCATGTCGAGCAGTAAAGGGCTCGGCATCATGTCGCGAAATCCGCCAAAGTGCGCGCCAATATAGAAGTCAGAATTCAAAATTTCAGGTGAACCGATATTCTCGTGTATGAGTCTGCGATATGCCTGAACACCAGCATCATAACGCCGGCTCTGACTCACCATGTAAAGTTTCCCAGTCTCCTCAGACACACGTACCATTTCACGGGCGCTATCCATTGTTGAGGACATTGGCTTCTCCCCGATTACCGGCAAGCCTAACTTAAGTGCCGCAAGAGTTACATCACGGTGAGCTTCAGGTATCGTCACATCGACAACAAAGTCCGGCTTCGACTCACTCACAGCTTGATGAAAATCGGTACCCACATATTTAAGATGAACCTCTAATTTTTCCGCGGCAGTTGCAGCAGTATCTGGAAGAATATCTACCCACGATACAAATTCCACATCATGTGAGTTACTAAGGTTTTCACCCCATGCTCGCCCCATTGCACCTGCACCTACCAGAAGCGCCTTAAACATACAAGTCTCTCCTACAGAGTTCTTAATATTGGTTCTATTACTATCGATCAGCTTCCTCTGTTGATATCCGGATGAAAGTGCACGGCTATCAATCAAATGTTTACTGGCAATGGGCCAATAAGGTAATCCGTAGTCCCGAGAAAATCGTCATACATCGACAATCAATTTCCACTTCATGCTGCTGCGTAACCTGCCGAATGGTAGAGTGGTTATACAAAGATATTCCAACCATGTGCTTATCTCAATGGCTTTTCTTCAATGTGAGCAAATTCACACCCTACATGAGACGTAGGAGCGTTGACGGCGGTTTTGCGTCGGAGTATAATGTAATATCGAATATTGCGGTGGAATAGTTGCTATTCAACGCCGTCGTCATGTTGAGTTACTTCGTATGTGACTTATGTGACCACTGTGTACTCCGTTCCAGGATTTTCCGGTTGCCATATTTGTGCATGCAGGGAACTCCCTGCTTTACCTTGAATTTACCGAAACCGAACGATTTCAAGCGCCCCTGTAGTCGCTTGAATAGCGGTATGCAATCCTGGGAGACGGTACATGTTTTGTAAATGGTGTGGTCTAGAAAGCGACACCACCGATGTTTGTAGTTGGTGTGGGAAGCCATTTGGTGCATCTATATCAAATGCCAACTCAAAAACTGACCAAACTCCTAATACAGTAGGTCCGACTATTTCGGCATCGATACCGGTTCCGAAGCCCGATCTGTCGCCATCCCGATCAGCTAGCGGTTCACTTAATCGCTTCGTACCTCTTGGCGATGGCTTTGATGATTTAGATGACGACCTGACGCCCGAAATTGTGGCATCACCTGCGCCAATTGTGCCTACACCTCAGCCAGTTGTTCCGCCAATAATATCAGTTCCTCCCGCAGCTATGCCTCCTGTTGATGTGGCTCCAAGACTCTCAATGACTCCGCCAACATTTTCTCCGAGTGCTCGGCAGGTTCCCCAACCAAACACTCAAGGCGGTCCAACGCCGCCAATGGAAGCGATCCCGTTGCGCGGAATTGGCGGGAATACACCGCCGCCACCAATGATCCCCTTAGCCACGCGTCCTGGCCAACCAAGACCTGGGCTACCTGTTCAACCGCCACCTGCGACTACTCCGCCTGTCGCCAAGTTGACAACAGATTCATCTCCGCAAGTTGCTAGACCAACATTTATTCAGCAGCCTACTGCTACACAACCCGTGGCAGACACAAAATCGTCGTCGGCTGTACCTCCGACCCAGGTGGTCCCGCCTACGGGTTCTCCGGTAGTTCCACCATCTGTTCCACCAGTTGTGCCGCCTCCAGCCTTTGTGGCACCGGCCGTTCCAGTGCAGCAACCTGTTCAAGAGGTTGTCGCGCGGCAAGTACCACAGCCATTGGTTCCAGCGGAAGAGGAAGACGAGCCAGCACCTATGATAGGTGGCAATCGTGCTCCTGCTCCACCTGTAACACAACCGACTGCCCGAACGAACACGCCTCCACCGGTACCTCCGAGGGCTCCTGGAGCGCAAACGCCCCAGCCTCCTCCGCGCCAGCCATCTTCCATGGTGCCACCGAAAGGTGGTAGGACATGGTATTGCAGATGGTGCGGTATGCAGAGTGAATCTGCGGACATCTGTTCATGGTGCAAAAAAGATCTTCGAAATGTCCCAAATTCTGGTGGTCAAGTTCACGTCACGACCACAAAATCGGGTAGTTCGGCAAAACGCCCTTCGCCACCAAAACAGTCCAAGCCATCTAAGAACAATGCACCGGCACCCGCGCCGGTTGCCAATAAGAACGCGGGGTATAAGCCAGCCTCTGTAAATGGGGGAGCTTCCGCAGTTCAGGCTGGACCGTCCGCCGCGCCGCATCTAGGTACTTTTCAGGCCGTCAAAAATAAGTACTATTCTGATAAAGTTGTAGACCCGATCTCGGGGGCAATTTATGACGCTGATACGGGCAAAGCAGAAGAGAAGTTGGCTGTCGAAAAAATCGTTATCGAAGAGACAAACGATGTCAGACAGGCGGCTATCAATTTCGGGCTCCTTATCGTACTCGCAGGAATTGCTGCTGGAATTGCCTACCAATTACCAAACAGTTATCTCATTACTATGGGAATTACATGTTTCATCGCCGGATTGATGATGCCACTTCTACGTTCAGTGCCGTTTATGGCAGATGAAGGTGGCGATGTAGCGCTCGCGATCGGTTTGATCCTAAGTCTCGGGCCCTTTGTAGGTGGAATTGCTTACGCAGTTCTTGGAGTTGTTCGAGGTGGCGACTTTAATCCTGCAATCATCGGTGTCTTTATATCAGCGTTTGTGGTGAGAATAGGTGTCGATCTCGGTACCGGTAAGCAAATAATGGATATGATTTCTAATCCAATACCTGCACTTACCTTTGTCAATTATGTTGTCCGCTCAATGCCATTAATTACATTGTTAGG
>CAISOI010000632.1 GCA_903886985.1 uncultured Chthonomonas sp. | reverse complement strand
GCAAGCGAGCCATACTTAGCTATCAGCCATTTGCCGAATCTTCGACCCAGATTCTGCTGTTGAATTGGGCGGAGCCCTTGCATAGTCCAGAAAAACAGACTGTCTTCATTTTGTACTTGGATGATGGCTACAGCGGGGTCTTTCGAAAGGGGGATGCCTGTATATGGATTCTGCGGCGCATACAGTGCTTTTACCCAGGCTTTGTAACCACTTTGCAGTTTTTCATCGAAGAAGAGTAGACCCCAAAGGTCCGTCTTTCCTGGGTAGCCTTCAATTCCCCATTTTGAGGCGTCCTTCTCATTTGCCCAATATGGCGAAATAGTCAGGTAGATACCTTCTTTTTTACAAGCTGCGACCATACGCCATATGTTGTCGATAACTTTAGAGTTTGCAGCATTCAGTTCACCACCATTGATGGGCGCAATTTGGGTATGTAACCGAACCATGTTGACGCCCATTTTTGCAAGGAACTTTGCATGCTGTGCCATCTCTTCGGGCGACTTTTCATAAACATCTGAACCAACTGCCCAGAACCGTGCCGCCGATCCATCGCCAAGAACAAAACTATTACCATCGGCCGATAGTTTAACAAAGCCTTTTTCTCCTGCAATCTTTTCGTTCAAGGATCGTAGGTCGATAGGAGAACCACTTCGCAAAGCGTTATCTGGATAAACAAATGGCCAAGTCTTGTTCGGTTGCTGAGCACCACAACCGACCGACAGTAGACTGACCGTTGTCATCAAAGCAGCCAATTGAGCCATATGGATAGGTCGCAAGTCTTGTTTGTTCATAGTTTATTAATGGTTCTCCGCAGAAAATAGGGGTACATCTGTATGTACTCTGACACAACTGATTTGCGATTTCTACGGAAAGTTTCCTTCAAATTTGCCAAAAGTGGAACATTGGCGGGTAAACATTAGTAACTTCTTTCGACTTTCGTTGGAAACTGTTATCTTTACAGTTTTTTGTACAGTCATATAAATACTGCAATTTTCAACTTTCTAGGAGAGATATTTAACATGTCCGACTACACCCCAGAAATACTGCCTGATCAAGTTGCAACGTATCATAACAACTTTGAATCTAACCCAGCATTAAGACTATCGATGAATGCAGTTGCAAAGGCGGGCCTCAAGGACGCCGCGTTGAGCCGATCAGTTGTAACCAAATCACAACATACCTACTCTTTGACCCTCAAAACGGGAGCGGCAACAACGCAAAAGAAGAGCGGTCGTTGCTGGATGTTTGCAGGCTTAAACCTTTTTCGATCCCAAGCAGCAGATCAGATGGGATCAGAGGATTTTGAGTTTAGTCAGACCTATCAGATGTTCTGGGACAAATTGGAGAAGTCTAACTACTTTTTGGAAACCATTCTGGATACTTTTGATGAACCCACAGACGGTCGCCTCATATCATGGATAATGATTGACCCCATTCAGGATGGCGGACAGTGGGACATGTTCGTCAATCTCGTCAAGAAGTACGGCGCAGTTCCAAAGACGGTCATGCCGGAGACTGAAGCGAGCGGTAACAGTGGCGCAATGAACTATAACATAACTACCAAGTTGCGCGAGTTTGCGAGCATTTTGCGTGCAGGTCATGCTGCTGGACGGTCATTGGACGACCTAAAAGCGAGCAAGAGCATAATGCTCGATGAAATCTACCGAATGCTCTGTATCCATCTCGGCACTCCGCCGAAATCATTTGTCTGGCAGTATTACGATAAAGACAAGAACTTCCATCGTGACGGCGAGATGACACCACAAGAGTTCGCCGTCAAGTATATTCAGACAAACCTCGATGATTTGATCTGCTTGATACACTGTCCTCAGAAGACTAAATCTATGAATACACTCTACACAATCGAACGATTGGGCAATATAGTGGGTGGGCATATAATTCGGTACTTGAATGTCGAATTAGACGTGATGAAAGCTGCCTCCATCAGCATGATTCGTGATGGGAGACCGGTTTGGTTTGGTTGTGATGTGGGCAAGCACTTTGACCGTGAACTCGGAATTATGGATATGGATATCTACGACCTAGAAGGAATATATCAGAGTTCCATCGGTTTGGACAAAGCCGGTCGGCTCGATTACGGCGGCAGCCAGATGACCCATGCGATGGTCTTTACCGGAGTCAATCTAGATGATGATGGCAAACCGACACGTTGGCGTGTGGAAAACAGCTGGGGAGATGACTTTGCCGACAAAGGATTCATGATAATGTCCGACGGCTGGTTTGACGAGTATAACTACGAAGTGGTAGTCGATAAGAAGTATTTGACGCCAGAACTTCTGGATATTTTTACTGGCACTCCGACAGGATTGCCACCCTGGGATCCCATGGGTGCTCTAGCCTTATAAATAGTTCGATCTGGGCGGATAAGCTTCGGCTTACTCCGCCCAAAATGTCTTTGAGTGCTGCGCGTTTGTCATTTCCTCGGAACATACTGCGTCCCATAACCCGGTTGGGTCCCAAAGGTATAATAGAGCATCAGTAGTACTTTCGCTTACTTGGAGTTTTGAACAGATGAGTCTAATCACATTTCCACGCCGCAAGTCCCGCCCGGTCCGAATTGGTTCGAGCGACTCTTCAGTCACGATCGGTGGGAATTTCCCGGTCGTGGTGCAGTCTATGATTACTGAAGAGACCCACAATGTGGCAGGTGCTGTTGAGCAGATTATCGCCATGCACAAAGCAGGGTCTGAAATTGTGCGGGTCACGACTCCAAACATGAATGAAGCGAAGTGTCTCGAAGAGATCAAACGACTTCTGCGATCAAAATATCAGGATGTTCCTCTCGTAGCCGATGTACACCATCAGGGTTCAGATATCGCCGTTGAAGTCGCCAAATATGTCGACAAAGTTAGGCTTAATCCTGGGCTGTTTGTCTTTCATAAGAGAGTAGCTCGTGAAATTGAATACTCGGCATCTGAAATTTCAGAAGAACAAGAAGCGATTGAGAAGTCTCTATTGCCAGTCATTAATGCCTGCAAACAACGTGATATAGCGATGCGTATTGGAGTCAATCATGGTTCCCTTGCAGAACGTTTAACAGTCACCTGGGGAGATACGCCTGAAGGCATGGTTGAGAGTGCGATGGAATATTTGCGAATCTGCGCACGCCATGATTTTCACAATCTTGTGATTTCGCTGAAAGCCAGTCGCGTTCCGATTATGCTTGCCGCCAATCGCCTCATGGTCCAGCGAATGGATGCCGAAGGCATGAATTATCCGCTGCATCTTGGTGTTACTGAAGCGGGGGATGGTCAATACGCACGTATTAAGAGCACCTGCGGAATTGGTACGCTTCTGGCTGAAGGAATTGGGGATACTATTCGAGTCAGTCTAGCGGAAGACCCGATTGAAGAGCTTCCTGTCTGTTACGACATATTGCAGTCACTCGGTCTTCGCAAAACGAAAGTAGAATACATTGCATGCCCAAGTTGCGGTCGTACGAAGTTTGATCTTCCGAGCGTCTTTGGCTGGGTCAAGAAAGCTACCGGGCACCTCGTCGGTCTCGATATTGCGGTTATGGGTTGTATCGTCAACGGCCCCGGTGAAATGGGGGATGCAGATTATGGATACGTTGGTAAAGCTGGCGGGAAAATCTCACTCTATCGCCGGCGGGATGAAGTGAAGTCCGGCATTCCGCAAGAAAAAAGTGTTGAAGAATTGATTAACCTTATCAAGAGTGACGGCCGATGGGTAGAACCATTTAAAGGTTGGGAAGTACCAGCACCCCCTGCCGATCTTGGTGGTCGCATCAAGGTCGATATTCCACTCGGAACTAAGTAAGCCAAAGAGCTGTGCTTAAGTAATAATGTACCCTGATGGAACTGTTATCCAAGTGATTCTGATGAGTTGTCGGTGACAAATCAGCCGCTTTAGTTGAGGCGATACACAGTAAGCGTAGAAATGGTCCCTGCGAGAGCGGAGACCATTTTTTGGTTCTAATGCACACCGATGAACGTTATTATTCCGGTCATAATACTATCAACTGGGCAGCTTGGTTTTCTTCTTGGAGGAGCCTCAGACATTCAAAGGTTTATTATCAATGTCAGCAAAGTCCCGTAAACAACATCACATACTTGCAATTAACGGAGGGTCTTCCACCATTAAGTTTGCACTTTTTGATTCGTATGAACCATTTGAACGTG
>CAISOI010000631.1 GCA_903886985.1 uncultured Chthonomonas sp. | reverse complement strand
TTCGGCATTAATATCTACATCAATCTCCCAAAATGGTCTTCTATCCGGAATGGGTACGAATTCATAAGTCGTTTCGCCCTTTTTCAAATCCACCATAACAAAACCTTTGGTATCGGTGCGTTCTCCAAAGTCGATGGTATCTGGGCTCCCGCTATAGACGACCGGCGGATTGGAACCCAGATTAAGGTCCTGATGTTTGTGTATGTGACCCAGTGCGACATAATCGAATTCTGGACGCGCTATGGTGGAGAGAGCCACCTTGGGTTCCGAGTCTTGAAAGTAGCCAGTCTGCCAATTGGAGAGTTTTGCGCTGCGAACCCAGAAATGCCCCATGAAAAGAGTGGGCAGTGAGGGATCGAGTTTCGACGTTAGCAGTGAGATGTAGTCCGAATATTTGTTCTCGATGATATCACGTATCTCTTCGACCGATTTGCCTGTGGCATCTTCTTTTGCGAGCGTAAATCCCTTCATGAGGTAAGGCAAACCTGCAACATTTACCTTTCCGCCAGAGGTTTCGATTGTATGGACGTTCGGCTGATTGATAACTGTAACATTGTTTACACCGAGTGTTCGGTAGATGTCCAGCGCGTTGGCACGGCCTCGCACATTTGGGATATCGTGATTGCCAGTTAACAGTACAACTGGAATTCCCTTATCGGTTAGTTTACGAATGCACTGTGCGAATTCTCGCTGATGCGTTTGGTTTGGATCGCGCCCTTTGTAGGCATCGCCTGCAAATACCGCAAGCTGCACACCACTTTCTAAGGCTAGGTCGATGGCGGTGGAGAGCGACTTTCTGAAATCAACAAGTCGAGAGTTCATACCGGTGGCAGGATCGAGACGACCATAATTTTCGACCCCAAAGTGGGTGTCTGCAAAGTGCATAACGCGAATTGCTTTTGACATTTGGACCCTGACAACTCTGATAATTTATATGAACGGATTGCATATTCTACCCTTCCACCGTTTGTGTTTTCGAATAAGATGGTCAAAGTGAACGTATTCCGTTAAACGGACGTACAAATTAGTGGAAACTGAATACAATACTGAAACTGGGAGAAACTGAAATTGGAACAGATAAGTACTGAGCAGCGTGTCGGGCTCGACGGACTACATGATGTGTATATTAAGAAGTATGGCGCAGATATTGACCTCATTAAGAAGGAAGTTGGGAGCGGTGACATCTACGAAAACTCGCTAGCGACGGCCATGCTGGCGAAAGATGGAGTCTGGTGCGAATGCAAGGACTTGCCGACAGAATTTACCGGGGCAGCGGGAATACCCTATCAAACTCGATTTGTAAGTACCGAAGAAGCAATTAGTTTGCTTGCCAACATCCGAAATCAATCTATCACGAAAATTGAAGAGAACTACCGCTATAGTGATCTCTTCGTGCTATACGAACAAGAGGGCATTGCAAATCCTGCCGGAGCATTTTCACTGCATTACGATTTTGCGGAAGGCGGTCCAGCGATTCGCACACGGGTAAATGGGATATTCCAGCCGCATGTACTGCCACTCTATTTCAGATCGAGAACGACCAGATTGATCACATCCGAGAATAGCCAAAGTCAGGATGGTGTACTGTTTTGCCTGAAACAGCCAGGTGATGTGCACCTGTTAGTAGAGATTCCCTATGGTGAGGAG
>CAISOI010000630.1 GCA_903886985.1 uncultured Chthonomonas sp. | reverse complement strand
TGGAAAAGACCCCAGCAATGGAAGGGCGTACAATGACCATGATTATCGCTCCCGCAAAATAGTCGCAACAAAGGTCGTTCGATTCAATAGTAATTTCCTGTTAGACAGGTTATAATGTATTCCGCAAAGCCGGGGATGACCCGGCTTTGTTGTGCCAATATTCAGGCGAACTTGCCTGAATGATTAAAGACTGAGGAAACAGATGCCGAAACTGAAGACGCGGAAAACCGCAGTCAAGCGGTTCAAGGTGAGCGCGACTGGCAAACTTATGCGCAGAAGCACAAAGTTGAATCACTTGATGCGAAAGAAGAGTATGGGAGCGCGACGTCGACTCATTAAGGGTTCAGAACTCTTTAAGGGCGACTTGAAGCGAATCTCACGGATGCTTGGCGAAGGACACTAGTCAGAATTTTTTACACGATTGCAAACGCGATCGTTGAATGATACTGATAATGACGAGGGACAGGGAACAAAAGTGGGTATTAGCCCCTCCCGTCCGATAGGAGACTGAACTATGGCGCGAGTTAAGCGCGGTACGCTTGTCAAAAAGCGACACAAAAAGATTTTAGATGCTGCCAGTGGCTATTTTGGGGGGAAATCCGTTCTCTTCAAAACCGCCAATGAACAGTTCATGAAGAGCGGTAACTACGCTTACCGTGATCGAAGAAACAAGAAGCGAATGTTCCGCCGACTCTGGATTACCAGAATCAGCGCAGGTTGCCGTGCAAATGGCTTGACCTACAATCGTTTCATTGAAGGTTTGAACAAGTCCGACATTGTTATCGACCGAAAAGTGCTTTCGGAACTTGCAATTTCTGAGCCTGCAACATTTAGCCAGCTCGTTGCGAAAGCAGCGAGCACCCTCGGAATCGCGGTATAGACCGCCGCTAAACGCGGGCTTAATGGCAGTAAACTGGTGGCCCCGGCAGCGGCTCCCCAATATTTTGGGGGTGAGCGCACCGGGGTTTTGTTTTGACAAACCGTACTGGAGTGGGGAGAGACTTGTTGGACGAACTGGAAAAATTAGTTTCTGAAGCTGAATCTGAGATTGGGATTGCGCAATCTACGGCGGAGCTTGTTGCGATTGAGACGAAATACTTAGGCGGCAAAGGAAGTGTTCAAGCGCAATTACGTGCAATTGGAACCTTGCAGAAGGAAGAACGACCAGCCTACGGTGCTCGAATCAATAGTGCAAAAGAGCGACTTACTGATTTTCTAGAGTCTCGGAAGGCGGATATCTCTGCAAGAGAGATAGCCGTTCGACTTGAAGCTGAGAAGATAGATGTTTCACTTCCTGGGTCTCCTATGCGTCGCGGATCGCGTCATCCGCTTACTCAGACCATGCAGCGTGTCAAACAATCCCTCATTGGTCTCGGCTTCGATTGTGTCGAGGGACCAGAATTGGAAGATTATCAATTTAATTTCGCCGCACTCAATTATCCAGAAGATCATCCCGCTTTTGACGAACAGATGACATTCTATGTGGACAGCGACCACTTATTGAGAACACAGACGACAGCCCTGCAGGGTCGAATCATGCGTACTCAGAAGCCTCCATTTAGAATTGCCACTACGGGTAGGTGTTTTCGATACGAAGCTGTCGACGCCACACATCACCATTCGTTCCATCAAGTGGACGTTTTCATGGTTGACGAGGGAGTTTCACTGGCAGATCTTAAGGGGACACTCAAACAGTTTGCTAGCAAAATGTTTGGGGGAGATGTTCAGGTCCGTTTTCGACCCGATTTCTTCCCGTTTGTTGAACCGGGTGTCGATTACTCAATTTACTGGAACGATCGATGGCTCGAACTCGGTGGCGCTGGATTGATCCACCCAAATATTTTGGAAGCCCATGGTATCGATACAGAAAAGTACAGTGGGTTTGCTTTTGGGCTGGGGATTGAGCGAATTCACATGATTCAAAATGGCGTGAGCGATCTCCGCCTCTACCTCGAAAACGATCTGCGTTTTCTTGCGCAATTTTAAGCAAACAGTTTACAGGAACAATCAATGCGACTTTCCGTTGAATGGATAAAAGAGTACGTACCGATAGATGACGATGCTGAAGCGATCGCCGATAAGTTGACCATGGCAGGGCTTGAGGTCGAAGAAAAAGCTGAGTCCTCGCTCGGCGCGGTTCTGGACATCAAGGTCACGCCGAACAGGGGCGATTGCCTCTCAGTCATTGGAGTTGCGCGCGAACTTTCAGCCGCGTATAAAGTAGGTTTGAAATCTGTACCTTCATCAGTGGTCTCCGGGGTCGATAAACCTCGATTTTCCGTTGAGATCGGAGCTGCTGAACTCTGTTCCCGGTATGCCGGTCGGCTCGTCAGCAATGTAAAAATCGGACCGTCACCCCAATGGATGCAAGATCGCTTGGCGGCTGCAGGAATGCGACCCATCAACAATGTTGTAGATATTACAAACTACGTTATGCTCGAGACAGGTCAACCACTCCACGCATTTGACTTTAATATGCTCAACGGTGAAGGCATTATCGTTAGAACCGCTGTGGCGGGGGAATTGCTGACGACACTGGACGGAGTGGAGCGTACTCTATCGCATGAAATGCTTGTCATTGCAGATGTTCGACGCCCAATAGCCCTTGCGGGGGTAATGGGTGGGGCAGATACGGAAGTTGGAGACAGCACGACCACATTGCTTTTGGAATCTGCTGCGTTTCATCCTTTGGTAGTACGACGTGCTGCCAAATCGCTCGATATGCGAACCGAAGCTTCCTATCGCTTTGAGCGCGGTGTTGACCCAAATGGGGTCCAGTTAGCTCTGGATCGCGCCTGTTCTCTCTTTGCGGAACTGGGAGTTGGTGAGGTCGATTGGGCCGGAGTGGACAATATTGCCGAACTACCCATCGAGCGCGCCATACTTTTGCGTACGGATCGCGTCTGTCAAATGCTTGGATTTCACGTTCCAGCGGACGTTATCATCGAGACATTGCACAGCCTCGGCATTACTGCTACAGAGAAGCATATAGACCAGACTCTGTTTCATATTCCCAGTTGGCGACCTGATTTGGTGCGAGAGATTGATCTTGTTGAGGAAGTTGGACGCGTTCTCGGTTATGAACACATTCCAGAAAGTCTTCCTCGCGGCTACAGTACGCAAGGTGGAGACAGCAAATGGGGACTATTTGCAGAACGACTACGGGAAGTGCTTACCGGCGCGGGTATTCAGGAGATTGTCGGTCATTCCTTGATTGCCGAATCAAAATTTGAAGACACTAAGACCGTCGAAAATCGAACTGCAATTCGAAGCGCACTCTCTGCAGAGCTTTCAGGACTGCGGCGGAGTTTGCTGCCAGGTCTTGTCGACGTGCTTGAACGCAACGCAAGGCGCGGATCGGCTCCCCTCCACTTTTTCGAAATTGGACATGTTTTCCACAAATATACGTTGGAATCCGGCGTAGAATACCGAGAGACTACGTCCGTCGCTGGAGTTCTAGCTGGCCCCAGTTGTAGTCTAGCGTGGCGCAAGGAAGACCGCTCAATGGCAGCGGACTACTTTGTGATGAAAGGCATAGTCGAAACGGTTCTCGCCTCTGCTAAAGTCACCGAGGCACAATTCGCTATTTCCGATGACTCGCGATTTCATCCCGGGCGTTCCGCGAACATCGTGGTGGATGGAAAAGTGATCGGCATCGTGGGCGAATTGCATCCTACGTTAGTTTCTGACTTAACGGTTCGGGATAGAATTTTGGCGTTCGAACTCGATTTCGATTTCCTACTGCACCTGCAATCTCAGCCGAAACGGTTTGTGCCGTTGTCTCAGTACCAGAGTGTCGTTCGCGATATCGCTCCACGAGTTCCAATCGAAATGGAATTCGGGAAAATCATCGAAGCAGCGTCCGGTATAGAGAC
>CAISOI010000629.1 GCA_903886985.1 uncultured Chthonomonas sp. | reverse complement strand
CACTGCATTATTTGGAGCATAGTTGATCTTAAAGAACTGCTTCACATCGTCTAATGTCGCCGCATTCAAATCCGCCATTGAGCCAATGGTGCTGTGACTGTAGGCGAAATTCTTAAATGCGAGTGCGGATACAGCCTCTCGAGATTTTCCATAGGGTTGGTTGTCGTAACTTTGACGTCGTTCTTCCTGAACTACGGCCCGTTGGTTGTCCAGATTTGCCTGTGTGATATCCAAGGCTTTCATTCGATCAGCTTCGAGGAATAATCCCAAATCCAGTTGGTTTGAAGGAAGCGTCTCGAAATAGTTTGTTCGGTCCGAGTTGGTTGTCCCATTGAAACTCCCACCATTGTCGTTTATCAAAACGAAATGCTCACCTTTGCCGACATTCGTAGAGCCCTGAAACATCATGTGCTCAAATAGATGAGCAAAGCCGGTGCGTCCCTCGCGTTCATTGCGGGAACCAACATCATATGTGACACTAATTGCCACGACCGGAGCAGAACTATCCGGTGCAAGAATAACACGCAGACCATTTGACAGTTTGTATTGTGAAAATTTGATCTGAGGTGTTTTGACCACTTTTGGCTTAGATTGTCCAAAGGCGGAAACGCTCAAACAGAGAACGAATACAAACGGCACTGCGGAGGAAGATAATTTCACTGACAAACCTCCAAAGTTCAAGGATAATGGCGCTTAGTACGCTTATCAAAAGCAAAGATGTCACGCAAATTGACGTAACAAATGTTAGACTTAAACTTCATTTGCAGGTAACAACTGACGGCTCACAACATAAGTGCAATAACAAACGCCCTCAATGCACTTAGAAGTGTATCGAGGGCGCAGAGATCATTATTTAGAATTTAGGCTATGTTACTTCGGAGCGGCCTGCCCACTCTTCTCAAGTAGTTGCCGTTGTAACTCAGGAAGGCTCTGTTTGGATTTATCGATAGTTTCACTCAGAACTTTCTTCTTTTCCAATAAGGGCTGACCCTTTGCTTTTCGCTCATCGTTCTCTTTTTGAAGAGCCGTGTCGTCACCATGTTTTGCAGCCATGATTGGCAATAGATTGTGTTTGTAATCTTGATCTTGTTGCCCTGCAGTCTTCCATCCTCCATTGAATGCATAGAAGCCTGCTGCTCCCAAAACTAGAAACAATAAAACACCTATACCAATCATGACCGGTTTGCCAACACTCTGGTCTCTCCAACCACCTTGTGAACTCTGTTTAGATGCCATCACAAACTCCTGATAACGAAAAGTTAGAGCGGCCAGTTTGGATCATTCGCAATGGTGTATTCGATATTCTGGATATTGAGCCACTTCTGTTGCAACGAACTGAATCTTTGACTTTTCGCATGTCCGTCCAGCCAACAGATATTGATCATCTCAGAGTGTCGCCACGGACCAGATTTGAAGTTGGCAATCAACTTAGCCTCAGTCGTGAGACCAGATTTGACAGCTTGAAGCCAACTGCCCATCGTCTCCCAGGCTTCTGTATCTGGAAATCCATCTCCAACAATTGTAGGATCATAGAGATTCTCTAGCTGCTCATCATGAGAGTCGTAAATGAACAGACATTCTGCGGGAGCCACTACAGAAGCCAGTGTAACCATGGCGATAGGACCACCTGCTGTAATAGGAGCCCATGCTCCTGGAGGTGACGGAGGTCCTGGGAAGTCATCATCCGATGAATTTGTATTCATCGCGTATCCAAAACAACCTAACTCTCTGCGATCCGGACAGATGAAAACATCCGTATTTTTGATATACGAGATTAGTGGGATTTCCCAATCTACCCATGCGCGATTGTTCGAGTTAAAATTTGAATTACCATTGAAACAAGGGACATTCTGATGGGCGTACCTGTTCCCAGCCGGCACGATCATTTCATCATAGTCTTGAACATACATCATGGAAGCGGTACCCTGCTGTTTAATATTGGATAAGCAGGTGATGGACCGAGCTTTTGCTCGTGCCTGTGCGAAGACGGGGAACAGAATTGCAGCGAGTATCGCAATGATTGCGATGACCACAAGTAGTTCGATCAGTGTGAAGCCACGTTTTTGTTTCGACAATGTAGACAATTGAAACCTCCTCGTTCAAAAGCAGCACATCCCGACAACAGCGACTAAAACAATTCACTTCTATGGTTTGCCAACGGTTACGCGTATTCCTATCGTCTTAATCAAATCTTCAAAATAAACTTTTTTTGAACATGTGCGTAAGTTGCAGAACCAGAATATCCATCATGTAATTAACTCTCGGCAGACATTGTCAGTTACACATTTGTACTATTTTTTAATTGATGGTGCGGATTGTAGCCAATCACAATCGGTGCAAGTTGCCTAATGCCATAATTCATACCAGAATGTTAGTTGTTGGCCGGCGGAACGAGTAAGCAACTACAAAATGTCCTATGAGCACGTACCTTGGAGACCATGAATTATGCTTATAAACTGGGCGGGCAATCTGGCGTATGGATCCCGTGAAACTCGTTTTCCTACCTCATTGATGGATCTCCAAGAATCGATTGCAGTATTGCAACAAGTAAAACTCGTAGGTACTGGACATTCGTTTAGCACCATTGCAGATACT
>CAISOI010000628.1 GCA_903886985.1 uncultured Chthonomonas sp. | reverse complement strand
CTCTTCAAGGTTCAGGGCATCCGCATTGATTTTCGGCATAGAAACTCTCCTTAGCTTATCGGGCGTGAATTTAGTCGCCCGACCAATGCTAAAACTCTAATCCGCCCTCGCGAGCAGCGTCGGCCAAAGTTTGAATTCGGCCATGATATTGAAATCCACCACGATCAAAAACTACCTTAGTAATGCCAGCTTCTTTGGCTTTTGTTGCGATCAGAAGCCCAACTTCCTTGGCAGCATCGATGTTTGCACCAGACTTGCCGCTGCTCCTCAATGATGGATCAAGAGACGAGGTAGCAACTAATGTGTGTCTGAGGTCATCATTAATTATCTGGGCGTAAATGTTTTTCGCACTGCGGAAAATCGCCAGACGTGGTCGTTGAGCAGTCCCTGCAACTTTATATCGGACTCGGCGATGTCGTTTTAACCGAAGTCGTAATCTATCGTTCATTTTTCACCTTTGCGCCTGTAGATTTCTGACCCACAAGCAAAAGTGTCCACAATCTTGGACACGAAGTTAAATTATACCAGAAGCCGACACTCTTTTTGCCTCCCCATCCTTGAAAAATAATTTCAAGGATGGAGCGGCTTAAGAAACTACTTCTTACCTTTGCCGCCGGCCTTACCGCTTTTTCCAACCTTGCGGCGGACCTGTTCGCCACGATATCGAATCCCTTTGCCCTTGTAAGGTTCGGGTTTTCGAATCGATCTAATCTGAGCAGCAACTTGACCAACTAACTCTTTGTCAATACCTTTAACGACCAAGAAGGGAACACGAGTTGTCTGTTCGATACCAACTTCGTACTCAATTCCTGGTGGGGGAGCTAGCTCCACACCGTGCGAAAAGCCGACAGAGAGAGAAAGGTTTTTACCGTTTACAGCCGTTCTGAACCCAACTCCGTGAACATCTAATATGCGTGCATATCCATTTGCAACACCTTCGACCATGTTTGCGATCAAGGTGCGCCTTAAGCCGTGCAGCGAGTTGTGTTGCTGCGAATCTGAAGGTCTTTCAACCGTCAGAACTCCATCCGCGATGTTCAGGGCCATATCAGGATGGATCGACTTGATCAGTGTGCCCTTCGGTCCCTTGACCGTCACAGTTCCATTATTGACGCTGATTTCAACGCCTTTTGGCATCGTGATGGGGCGCTTGCCGATTCGTGACATTATGTTGCTCCTTTAGACTATCTATTACCAAACGTGCGCAAGAACTTCACCACCGATACCGCGCTTTCGCGCTTCTTTATCGGTCATGACCCCACTGGACGTGGTAAGAATCGCAATTCCTAGCCCTCGCAAAACGCGTGGCAGATTGTCTGCCCCGGCGTAGACACGGAGTCCCGGTTTGCTAATACGTTTTAAGTTAGTGATGACTCTCTCTCGGCGTGCACCGTATCTTAAGAAAATCTTGATACGATCCTGCTTCGGATCTTTGATAATTTCAAAGCTTTTGATAAAGCCTTCACGTTGAAGAATCTTGGTGATCTCGACTTTGATTTTACTGCCGGAGATTTCAAGTGAATCGTGGTAAGCGCTGTTTGCGTTACGAATGCGGGTCAGAAGGTCCGCAACTGGATCTGTTGTGTATGCCATGGGTTTCTCCTCTTACCAGCTCGATTTGGTCACACCGGGAAGTAATCCCTTGTGCGCCATCTCGCGGATACAGATTCGACAAAGCCCAAATTTACGAAAAACGCCTCTGGAGCGTCCGCAAACATTGCATCTGGTGTAGGCTCGAACCGCAAACTTCTGCGGTCTTCGTGCTTTCACGATAAGACAAGTTTTTGCCAATGTATTCTCCCGTCGGAGTCGCGGTATTAGCACGACTGGTAACGTGGTTGTATTTCGTCGACACTGGTTTAAAGGAGGAGCGGTTTCGACAACCGCTCTCTTCCTTCACATCAGTTTTCAGAAATTTAGTGATGTACCTCACTGCGATGATTTTGATGCTCCGCAATGATGCCCTGACTTAAATGAGCAGGGACTTCTTCGTAATGGGAAGGCTCCAAAGAGAACGAACCTCGCCCATGACTAATTGAACGCAACTCAATAGCATACCTCAACATTTCCGACATTGGCGCCATTGCGTTTACGCAAACTTTTTTATGACCTGCTGGTTCCGTACCAACAATTCTTCCACGCTTGGACGAGATATCACTCATGATATCGCCCATCATGGACTCTGGCACGGTTATCATTGCCTTAACCATCGGTTCCAATATTACTGGATCCGCTTTGGCTATTCCTGTATGCAATGCCAAGACCGCGGCCATTTTGAAGGCTGCTTCCGAAGAGTCAACATCGTGGTACGATCCATCATAGACGGTACACTTGATATCTACTATCGGATTGCCCGACAATGTGCCGTGAGGCAGTGCCTCGCATATCCCTTTTTCAACTGCAGGAATATACTGTCTCGGTACTGAGCCACCCACAATTGCATCTATAAATTTAAAGCCTTCACCTGGACTCAATGGTTCAATACGTAACCAGCAATCCCCATATTGACCGCGTCCACCACTCTGCTTCTTGTGCTTACCCTGAGCTTCCGCCTTGCTCTTGATCGTCTCCTTGTAGGGGACCTTCATCGGCGTTACATCTACGTGAGCACCAAACTTTCGTAATTTCTCCATGGCAATCGAGATGTGAGTATCTCCCATGCCGCATATAACAGTCTGAAAGGTGACCGGATCGCGCCTGTGAGTGAACGACGGATCCTCCGAACCCACTCGTTGGAGTGCGGGACCCATCTTGTCCTCATCCACCTTAGACTTGGCGATTATCGCGACTTCAAAGACCGGCTGCGGTGCTTCGGGAACACTTAATACTATCTGCTTTTGAGCATCACAAAGAGTGTCTCCGGTGTGAGTAGCCGCAAGTTTTGCAACTGCTGCAATATCTCCGGAATGTACTTCTGTCGTCGCTTCTTGGAACTTGCCTTTTACATAATACAACTGCCCGATTCGTTCGTCGCGTTTCGAGACACTGTTCCAAACATGCGTGTCGGACTTCAATGTACCGCTCATCACTTTGAAATATGTCAACTGTCCAACAAACGGATCTGCCATAGACTTAAAGACCAGAGCACTCATCGGTTCCGAGTCATCAACCTTACGCTCGATTTCAATCCCTTCTGGTGATACCCCGACCGCGGGTCCCATTTCGGCAGGATTAGGAAATGCCTCAGATATCAAGTTCATCAATGTTGCGGCGCCCATATTCTGCATTGCGCTGCCACACATTACCGGGACTACACGTCCTCTGTCGATGCCTTCATGTAACCCGCGAACCACATCTTCATCGGTAAGAGTTCCATCGGCAAAGAATCTTTCCATCAAATCGTCTGAGCCTTCGGCAGCAGACTCAATCAATTTCTCTCGATATTCCTGAGCAACCGACACCAGCTCTTCGGGTATCAGCACTTCATGGAAGGCGCGCCCTTGTCCTGTGTATGCTCTCATATGGATGAGGTCGACTACACCGGAGAAATCTTCACCTTCTCCTAAAGGAATTTGAACTGGAGCGATACAATTACCATATCGCGATCGGAGATTTTCAAGAACTGCGTAATAGTTCGCGTTCTCTCGATCCAGCTTATTCACAAAGATCGCACGCGGATGATCTACCGCGTCTGCTATCTCCCAAGCGATCTCAAATCCGACCTCAACATCCCCTTGGGCAGGAGTCACAAGAATTGCTGCCTCCACCACGCGCATCGCCATCTGAACTTCGCCTCGAAAATCCAAATAACCTGGGCAGTCGATGACGTTGATCTTGTTGGCTCCCCATTCACAAGGCGCAACTGCGAGATTGATACTAATTCGCCGTTTAACCTCTTCTGGGTCAAAATCTGTTGTGGAGTTACCCTCATCAGTGTGACCTAGCCTGTCTATCGCTCCGGCAGTAAACAACATCGCCTCAGCCAGTGAAGACTTACCAGATCCCTGATGTCCGAAAAGTCCGACATTACGAATGGATTCGATACCGTACTTTTTCATCTGTTCCCTTTCTACCGCTCTCCAGTAATTGGAGGGCCGCCATTGGCTTTCTTGCGTCAGGAAGGAACTAGGGGACAGCTATTTGATTGTATTAGCTATAAAAAACGCCCTCATTGCCGACCTACATTTCTGTAGTTCGGCAATGTGTAGACGCAGAAAGTCCTACTTTTTCTCTCTGAATGGAACTCCAAGTGCTTTCAGGAGCGATCGTGCTTCTTCGTCAGTCTTAGCGG
>CAISOI010000627.1 GCA_903886985.1 uncultured Chthonomonas sp. | reverse complement strand
TCCCATCTTCCCACTAACCATGGATCGTTGTCGAGAAATATTCGTTGAATTCTGACGTTGTTGAGCAATGTTGGTTCAGCATTTTCTTTAGAGATTGAACTGAGTTGTTTAATCGCAAGAACCTTCTGTTCGCAACCAATGTCATCAAGATATGCTTTGCTCTTTGGGTCGGAAACGATCGATTTAAAGATATCAGCCCTTTGGTTCAGATTAAGTAAGCTCTGAATACCCGGCCAGAGGTTCCCGTTCAGTCCCATCATAGGAACGCTGGAGACCTCTTGAAACACTGTTGGCTGGGGGGAGATGTTATCCTCCGTTTCTATGACTGGTTCTGGCTGGACAAGGAGCAATGCGCGGTGTGTTTTGTTGAATGCAGGCTTGTCCTTAACAGTATTGACCGCTATATCTAGAGGGGAGTTGTTCCACAATCCTCCGTCCATATACCACCGTTTGGTTATCGGGTCCTGCACGGCAGGCCATGCGGCGGGAAATGCGGACGTTTCGAGAGCGGCTGCAATCAATCTATCGAGACGAGGAATTTTCTCTTTGTTTAATTCGATTTCCGAGTTCGGCATCCATGTCATAAAATCATTGCCATCGAATCCGACAACACTTGCCTGAGATTGAACTTGGATCTTGGCGCCAAGTGAGTCCGTGGACTCCATCCAATGACCGTAGAAGTCCGTACGACATAGGCGCAGTTCAATATCAACGGGATTGACAATGTTGTTTTTTACTGCATTTTGTTTCTGGTCGAGAAACACTCGCTTGACGGCATTGATGAGACCGTCCGTAGCCAATAAACTCTTCGGTTCCGTGGTGGACCCATACTGCATTTTGGCAACATCGGCATCGACAATCCAAACCTTATGAAACTCGTCGAAATCGCCCTCAGTTGCAAGCGTATGACCAACCATGACAGCGGCAATTCCCCCTGCGCTTGCGCCGGAGATGATATCGAGAATGGGTGTCACCTCGCACTTATTAATCACTTCGTCGTAAACACCCGCACCTCGTACGAGCTGGAGGACTTCATGGGCGACACCGGCCTGATACAACACAAGCGCAATCCCACCGTTCATTGCTAAGCCGAGCCGAAGTTCATTGTCGAAAGACTGTGGAGAAGTTGACATGGCAGTGCTCCCTTTTGGTAAATGATGGAGGGTGATTGGGGCCCTCAGGATGAAAACTGGTACAATCGAATCTATAACTTGCAGAATCGCACATCTGAAATTTGATAGAGATTATGCTTGTTTAGATTTGGTTTATATACAATACTCTCGTGCCCTTATGAAATCCTTCTTGAAATATATTGGAGAACGAAATATGCCGGATTATGGAAATGTCCCACTAGATGATGTCAATGCGATGACAAGTGCTGTTACGTCTGCCCATGAAATTGCGGACCTACCTCACACGCCGGCTAATTGGCGCAATCTGGTTTATGAGACAGTATTGGATGGTATTTTGAGCGATTGGGTCGCAAATGGAACAACTGCGCTCTCAGATGCGGATAAGGAAGACATAGGAAACCTCGTGAAAGTGGCTATCGACATTTCGTTGAGCCAATCTGCTGAATTGCAGGACGGTACATTCCAAGTATTGGTCAAAAATGCCGTCAAGGATTGGGTCGCCAATTGGAATGCCGACGAAGAGGATTAGCCTTCTTTTCTAAGACATAGTAAAGAGTGTTGGTTTGTTATTTCCCACTGTTGAAGTAGG
>CAISOI010000626.1 GCA_903886985.1 uncultured Chthonomonas sp. | reverse complement strand
TTTATTATTGGACACTGTGCGTTACAAACCTCACCCTACTCATTTTGGCCTTTATGAAGCACTTGAAGTCGTAAACGAATTGAAACCTAACCGAGCATTTTTTACGCATCTATCACACGAATTCGATCATGATTTGGTAAATGCAAAACTACCGGAATTCGCCCAGTTGGCATATGACGGACAGATCATTGAAATATAGAACAGGGGAATATTAGAATGTCACTCCCACGTATTGGCTTTATCGGCACAGGACTTATGGGGTTGCCGATGGCGAAAAACTTGATCAAAGCGGGTTATTCAGTCTGTGCATTCAACCGTACTGCATCTCGTATGCAGCCGCTCGCCGATC
This sequence comes from uncultured Chthonomonas sp., assembly GCA_903886985.1. Classification (GTDB taxonomy): domain Bacteria; phylum Armatimonadota; class Chthonomonadetes; order Chthonomonadales; family CAJBBX01; genus CAISOI01. The sequence goes on along the minus strand of CAISOI010000626.1, from coordinate 3,644 downwards.
TCGGCGCAAAAATTGCTGGATCTCCCAAAGATGTTGCCATACAGTCCGATATCATTATCACCATCGTGTCAGACACCCCTGATGTACAAACAGTCATTCTCGGTGAGGGCGGTATTGTGGAAGCAGTGCGTCGAAGCATGATTGTTATTGATATGAGCACAATTTCCCCAAAAGTTACAAAGCAGATTGCAGGGGACCTCGCCGCCCGTGGAGTAGAAATGCTCGATGCCCCTGTTTCCGGCGGAGAAAAAGGTGCGATCGAAGGAACGCTTTCCATTATGGTGGGAGGAAAATCTGACGTTGTAGAATCCTGCCGGCCGCTCTTTATGGCAATGGGCAAAAAACTTGTGTACTGTGGAACAAATGGCCAGGGGCAAATGGTGAAACTTTGTAACCAGATCACTATTGCAACAAATCTCATTGCAGCCGCAGAGGCGGTGACGTTTGCGAAGAAGGCTGGGCTCGATCCTCACACAATGATCGAGGCCGTTGGTGCTGGGGCAGCGGGAAGCTGGGTGGTCAATGTATTAGGGCCAAAAATGGCAGACCACGATTTCGCGCCGGGTTTTATGGTTAAGCTGCAACAGAAGGACCTTCGACTGGTGATGCAGGCAGCCACGGAGTTAGGCGTATCTCTTCCAGGAGCTTCCCTAGCAAACCAACTATTTACCGCAGTAGAGGCGGATGGCGGCGGAGATCTTGGAACTCAATCCCTAGTGACGGTATTGGAAAAGCTCGCAAATATCGCCTGAATCTAGATGTCGCCCAAATATTTATGATTGAGAGTATGTGCGTAATGCCGCTCACTAACTAAGGGATCAGTCTTCAATCCAAATGCCATCAATTAATAAGTCAGAGACAATCTGGAAATTACGATACGAATGGTTCTTCTTTAAGCAGAAGATATACACCGTGATCTCCTTTCTATCTTGGGACAGTAATATTGGTTCCATTCCAAGAGCACTGGTCCTCAGAGCTCTTGGTGTGAAAATTGGACGAGGTTGTCATATTCGTGGAAATCTGCAGATAGTTGAGTCCTTCCGTTTAATCCTTGGTGATGGTGTGTTCATCAACAATGGATGTACTCTAGACTTGTCTGACAGCGTATCGATAGGAAATCGTGTTCAAGTTGGATTTAATGTCACATTTATTACTGGTAGTCATTCAATTGGTCCAAAGAGAGATCGAGCGGGTGATAGATTCAGGAGGCCAATTGTTGTGGGAGATGGGAGTTGGATTGGAGCTGGAGCAACAATAATGCCTGGTGTTACTATCGGGGAGGGAGCGATTGTTGCTGCGGGGGCTCTCGTCACAAAAGATGTCGCTGCAAATTCCTTAGTGGCAGGTGTTCCAGCCAGAGTCATGAAGGAGCTTGGATTAGATGGTGATTAGGGCGAATCCAACAAGGATGGTGTCGTTGTTGACGATTCGCCCCAAAAGCAGCCGGAATTGCTATTCCACGACTTTCTGAATTGCAACCACTTTTTGTAAAAGTCCCCGTAATTCAGATAGCCTGAACATGGTTGCGGAATCGGATAGACCCTTTTCAGGTTCCGGATGGACTTCCATAAATAGTGCGTCGATGCCCACTGCAGCAGCAGCCTTTGCTAAATAGGGAATCATCTCTCTTCTTCCTGAAGTTGCAGTTCCTGCGCCACCCGGCTGTTGAACACTGTGTGTTGCGTCCATGCAGACCGGATATCCGAGGGAACGCATTTGCGGAAGCGATGTAATGTCCACAATCAGAGTGTTATAACCAAAACTAACGCCACGCTCGGTCAACATGATTTTCTCAGTTCCGCCCTCTTCCAGCTTCGCTACAACGTTTTTCATATCCCACGGTGCAAGGAACTGCCCTTTTTTCACGTTTACAACTCGGTTCGTCTGCGCCGCCGCTATTAGCAAATCCGTCTGCCTGCAAAGAAATGCGGGGATCTGGAGAATATCTGCCACGTCCGCAACTGGCGCCGCATGCCACGGCTCGTGAATGTCAGTGGTCACAGGAAGACCAAATTCAGATTTTATGATGGAAAGTACTTCTAGTCCTTCATCAATCCCATGTCCTCGATACCCCGAACCTGAAGTGCGATTCGCTTTATCAAAGGACGCTTTGAAAACATAATTGATACCTAGTTCAGATGTAATCTCCTTGACAGTGCCAGCAATCTCTCGGCAGAGGTCCAGACTTTCGATAATGCATGGACCCGCAATTAAGGTCAATGTGCCGGGTTCGCCGCCAATACTAAAGTTTCCAACATCTATTGATTTCATCTCTTTGTCAGCCAGTTTCCTTAAAGTGATGATCACATTATGGCAGAGTGGTTCTATCCGCACTTGTATAGGAAAACTACATTTAGAAGGAGAGCGCGCACTGATCACAGAATGAACTGTCATGAAACGATTATTGGTTACCGTTAACATACTTGTTATTTTAGGCTCAATATTCTCCACCTCTTCTAGCGCGCAGAGCATCGAGTCGTTGCAAGCAGGATTCAAAAACGTGCCGCAATCCTATAAGATGAAGATGTTCTGGCGCATTTTTGGTCCTTCACTTAATAAGGACGAGATCGACTACCAATTCAGAACCATGCATGACGCCGGATTGGGTGGGGTTATGACGTTTTTTACTTATCCTATCGGTCTCAACGACCCAATAAATGGAATTAAGAACGAGCAGTTTTTGTCACCACCTATGTTAGAGATGTTCGGTTATGCTGCTAAGGCGGCAAATCGGAATAACTTGCGATTTGGAGTTGCAGGGGGTACGGGTTGGCCTTATGGTGGACCGACAGTGAGTCTGGAGGATTCAGCACAACGTATTCGACGCGTCGAATTACCACGTGATAGATCGGTGCTCAGAATACCTCCCCTAAGAGACGGAGAGAAGTATGTATCATTTTATTCCAACAGCAATCAGCACTTAATACAGTCTGAGCTTCCATCTCTGGCGACTAGTGAAAAAGTGTATGCGGTGATAACCGGACCGACGTACATGAAGGTTAAGCGTCCGTCTTTAGGGGCGGAGGGATATGTGGTTAGTCACTATGATCGCGGCGCGTTGGATCGATATCTCGCAGCGGTAACGTCCAAGCTGCTTGATGCTGCTCCGGGCAGTCTTAAATCCATATTCTGCGATAGCCTCGAAGTTTATAATTCGAATTGGACGTCCCAGTTGCCGGAGGAGTTTCTCCGTCGTCGGGGATATAGTCTCATGGAGAATCTCTATCCACTCTTTGAACATGGCGCGGTAAACTCAGCCCAAGTTCGATTTGATTTCTGGCGTACCCTCGCCGAATTACACGAAGAACAATATACTAAGCCGCTCGGAGAATGGTGCAAGAGTCATGATGTTCTTCTGGAGATGGAGGAGTATGGTACACCCCCGGCTCCATTGACTGCGTATCAGTATATTGATGTTCCGACTGGTGAACAGTATGAGTGGAAAGGGTTCTCATTTTCTCGCTATCCTGCTTCAGGTGCGCATTTGGCAGGCAGACGTAAGATTGGGGCTGAAGCTTGGACTTGGACTGGCATTCCAAACCGACTTGCAGATACTCTATCAGATCTGAAACTCTGCTCAGACCTCCATTTTCTGGCGGGCATCAATGAGTTAACTGGCGTCGATTGGGCATATTCTCCTCGCA
>CAISOI010000625.1 GCA_903886985.1 uncultured Chthonomonas sp. | reverse complement strand
TTTGTCACTATTGAGAGAAGGGGCTACAGTAGCATTCTCAGTTTTCAGCGAACGCGAGCGAGACGACGTCATCAAACTGTTGAGCTCGACCGAATATTCGTCCTGTCCCATTTTTATATGCAATGCCACTGTTCAAGAAGACATCGATCGATTATACGTAGAGGTTGGGGAAGTATTTGGCGGCAAACTTGACGGGCTAGTCCATGGAATTGCATTTGCAAAGCGAGAAGACCTAGTCGGGGAATTTGTGGATACCTCTTCGGATGGATGGGATGTGGCTCTTCAGAGTAGCGCATACTCTTTCGTGTCGATGACCCGAGGTGCTCGACCTCTATTTGTTGCTGCTGGCGGCGGAGCAGCTGTTACACTAAGTTACCTTGGTTCCGAACGCGTTGTACCGGGTTATAACGTTATGGGAGTTGCAAAAGCAGCTCTCGAATCCAGCACAAGGTACCTTGCCAGTGATCTCGGACCGGAAAATATTCGTGTGAATGCCGTGTCGGCAGGTCCCATAAAGACATTAGCTGCGAGTGGTGTCTCCGGGCTCGGCAATATGTTGAAGCATGTGTCAGAACATGCGCCGATGCGCCGAGGTGTTGGTGCGGACGAAGTTGGCGACGCAGTTCTCTTTCTCCTTTCGTCTTTGTCAAGAGGAATTACGGGTGAAATTCTCTACGTTGATGCTGGCTATAACATAATGGGTTTCTAATTTTGGAAATTGGGCTGGTCAACGTTAATTGACCAGCCATCGTCAACCTTACCAACTCTAAAGATGTCTCGTAATTTGCATGTATCCGACTTTGGGAAGGTAACTGACCCTAATCTGGCGAATTAACCCTTATGGAGAAACCGCCGGTCATGCAAAGCAATTTACCCCTTGGACAATCAATCTATCAGTTGCGAATAACTCTTGAGGAGTTACAGCCACCTATTTGGCGTCGAATTTTGGTTCCAGGTAACATCCTTTTGCCTGACTTGCATGTGCTTCTGCAGGCGGTAATGGGGTGGGGCGATACTCATATGCATAGTTTTCGTACAAAGAACGCATCCTATGGATTGCCGATACCGGAATTCGCAGAATCCATGAATGATGAGACCCTGGTTTCGCTTGCTGACATCGCACCCTCCGAGGGCGATACCTTTCATTATGAATATGATTTTGGCGATGATTGGCAACACGCAATTGTCGTAGAAAAGAAACTTCCAGAGTTCGAGTTCCAGATTTACCCATCGTGCATTGCAGGTAAACGTGCTTGCCCATTAGAAGATTCCGGTGGACCATTTGGCTATTCCGAACTTCTTAATGCAGTCTCTAACCCCGATGACGAGAGCCACGCCGAAACCATTCAATGGATAGGTGGAGATTTCGACCCCGAGGCATTTAGTTGTCATGCGATTAACGCAGAGCTTAGTCGTCGTCGTATGGTCACATCCTCCTTCGACTGACGAATACTATTCCCCCATAGGGGACTTTCCCTAACCACTAATAATGCAGAACCTCTGTCCGCCGAACATCTTGCGTAACGGTAGTTACTTGACTAAATTGATCTATTTAGTTGATTGCATCCGAATATTGTGATAGAATCACATCCATGATTAGCACTGCTTGGACCAATCGATCACTTCGAGAGTTAGAATCGGAGGCGATCTATATCTTTAGGGAAGTTGTTGCAGAGTTTCAGCGACCTGTTCTTCTCTATTCTGTCGGGAAGGATTCGGCAGTAATGATTCGACTCGCACAAAAGGCATTCTATCCTGCTCCAATTCCATTTCCATTCCTTCACGTGGACACAGGTTACAAATTCCAGGAGATGATAGAGTTCCGCGACAGGTTTACCGGTGAGTTGGGTGTCAAACTTATTTCACATCGCAATGAAGCTGCAGTAGCGTCGGGAGCCCATCCGGATCGCATTGGCACGCAAAGGTGTTGCGGGTTACTTAAAACCCGAGCATTGTTGGATGCAATTGCACATGGCAAATTCGATGCGGCATTCGGTGGAGCACGACGTGATGAAGAAAAATCACGGGCTAAGGAGCGGGTGTATTCATTTCGTGATTCGTTGGGGCAGTGGGAACCGCGGTCTCAGCGACCAGAATTATGGAACGTCTATAATAGCAAGATTGAACAAAGTGATAGCATTCGAGTATTTCCGCTGTCTAACTGGACCGAACTTGATGTGTGGCAATACATCCATGCCGAGGATATTCCTATTGTGCCGCTATACTTTGCACAGCCTCGATCGGTTGTGGTTGTCGGCAATTCTATCATGCTAGCGGAAGCCCGTCCAGAATTGCCCACTCACGTTGAAATGGTCCGAATGCGGTCTCTGGGCTGCGTGCCATGTACCGGTGCAATTCGTAGCAGTGCGGATACATTGCCTAAGATTATTGACGAACTTCGCGGCTTCCGGCGGAGCGAGAGAGAGAACCGCGCTATTGATCACGATACCGAAGGTTCAATGGAAATAAAGAAACGAGAGGGATACTTTTGATCGTTTCACAACGTTTAGACCTAAACGAACTCCCACAATCAATTGATCTGAATCAATCTCAAAGTATCGTACGTCTCTTGACGTGCGGTAGTGTTGACGATGGCAAATCGAGCCTTATTGGACGATTGCTGCATGACACTAAGAATGTGTATGACGATCAAATGGATGCCATCCAAAATGGCACTCTGAATCGATCATCTCGCAAAATTGACCTCTCCTTGATTACGGATGGTTTGAAGGCAGAACGCGAACAGGGAATCACCATTGATGTCGCATATCGCTATTTTTCTACACCTAACCGCAAGTACATCATCGCGGATACCCCTGGCCATGAGCAATACACACGAAATATGGCTACAGGTGCATCAACGGCGGATGTTGCCATATTTTTAATTGATGCTCGCCATGGCGTCCTGAAGCAATCTCGGAGACACGCTTACATCTGTTCTCTGCTCGGAATTAGGTACGCGGTCGTCGCAATCAACAAGATGGACCTAGTCGGCTTCGAGCAAAGCGTTTTCGAACGACATGAGCTTGAATTTAATGGTGTCCTAGCACATCTAGGTTTTACAGAACCCTATTTCGTTCCAGTTTCCGCTCTGGATGGAGACAATGTTGTCACAAGAAGCGAACGAATGCCGTGGTTTTCAGGACCTTCGATAATTGAATATGTGGAACATCTGGAACTCGTTACAAACACTCATTCGGCTCCATTTCGTTTCGCAGTGCAGTTGGTCAATAGACCAAACATCGATTTTCGAGGATATTCTGGACGGATTGCTTCGGGTTCTGTGCAAGTAGGGGAGAATATTGTTGTTCTGCCTGGATACAGAAAATCGCGCGTCGCTAAAATTGTCACTTATGACGGTGATCGCGACATAGCCTTTGACGGAGAGCCGGTTACATTGACATTGGAGAATGAACTCGACATTGCCCGTGGGGATTTATTCGTCCAGGTAGACAAACAGCCTTCTGTTGGCACCAGAGTTATTGCAAATGTCGTTTGGATGCAGGACGTTCCCTTAAAGATTGGGCGTACTTGGCTTGTAAAGCACACAACCCGTATTCTCAAAGCGAATGTGTTGCGAATTGTTCAAAGAATAGATGTGAACACTTACGAGCCTTTGCAGGCAAACGAACTCGGACTGAATGAAATTGGGCAGGTCGAATTTGAATTGTCCCAAGCAATCTATTTTGACTCATATGTAGAAAACCGTTCAACCGGTGCATTTATTGTGATAGATCCTGACACCAATGCTACAGCAGGTGCAGGAATGCTCGTCGAACTCGTGGCAGAGCAATTTGCGGAAACTACCTCGGCCGACCGGGTAAAGCGATTCGGTCATGGTGTTCACCTAATCGATTTAGGTCTACGTCATCGCCTGGCTCATAGGCTTGAACGAAGGCTGTTCAACATGGGAGGTTTACCAATTGTTATCCAATATGATGCCAATAGTGAAGTAATCGAAGCACTACAATCAATTGGAGCAATTGTGATTTTTGTGGGTTCGACGAATGTCCCCAATCTTCCTGAAAATGATGAAGATGCACTAGAACAGCTGGTGACAAAGTTTTTTGACAATGAAAAGGTCATGCCAGGAGATTATGAAGTATGAGCGCAAAAGTACAGGAAGCACTGAATGTCATTCAAACAGAGATAGAATCAGCAACTGGCCCAATTTGCGTTACTAGCAGCTTTCAAGCTGACTGTGTTGTTCTGGTGCAAATGCTCGTTCAGATACTTCCAGAAATTCCCGTCCTGTTTCTAGATACGGGCTACCACTTTCCAGAAACTTACAAATACCTTGATGAGATGGTAAACCGATATCAACTAAATCTAGTTCGCCTTCAGTCTACTGAGACTGTTCTTCAACAGGAGGCTCAATACGGCAAACTCTGTGAAACCTC
>CAISOI010000624.1 GCA_903886985.1 uncultured Chthonomonas sp. | reverse complement strand
CGTACTAGTGACCCGTTTGGCATGTGTGCCCACTCGTATCGTTCAGCGTCATCACTCTCGTCTAACAGGGTAACAAGTAACCTGGCATTTTCTTTTAACTCGATTTCTTCATCCAAGGTAATGGAACGACCATCAAAGTGAGCTGGTACTGTAACTAAACTCATTTATTTAACACCTCGTCCAAATTAAGCATCTGGTTGCAGAACATCGTATAGGCTGCAATCTGATCCGCTGGTAAGGATGCATCCGGCATAGATTCACCTGTATGAATCAGATCGTTTGAATCCTTAGCGTGATTACTGTAGAAGCTCTTCAACTTATTGAATGAGCGCTTTGCCACAGTTAGTTCTGAAGGTTTCAAAGGTCGCGCCAGTAATTTTCGGGCTATGTAGTCAATGCGCGCATCGTCTGTTGATCCCGCTTTGTAAGCGTTTTGAGCCATGGCTCGTGCTGCCTCAACAAACTGAATGTCATTGAGCGTAACGAGTGCCTGGAGAGGTGTATCTGTTCGCTCACGGCGAACGGCACATGTCTCTCGGTTTGGTGCATTGAAAATCTCCAGCGATGCTGGCGGTGCGGCGCGCTTCCAGAATGTATAGAGGCTGCGTCGGTAGAGGCTCTCGCCCTTATCCCGAACATAATCGCGCGTGTTGCTGCCAATCATCGCGACTGCTTCCCATACACCTTCCGGCTGATAAGGCTTGACGCTCGGCCCACCAATCTTCTTCACCAGCAATCCACTGGTTTCGAGCGCATAATCGCGGACCATCTCTGCATCCATGCGGAAGCGTGGACCACGCGAAACCAATCGATTCAACGGATCCTTGAATCGCTTCTCCGCCGTAGTTACAGACGATTGGCGATAGGTTGCACTGCTGACAAGCATCTTGAAGAACTTCTTGATATCCCAACCATTCTCGCGGAATTCTACTGACATCCAATCAAGAAGCGCCTGATTGCTCGGCAATTCGCCGGTGACCCCGAAATCCCCGGTGGTTCGAACTATCCCTGAACCAAATAGCTCCTGCCAAAATCGGTTGACAGTCACCCGCGATGAGAGCGGATTATCTGCCTGAACCAACCACTTTGCGAGCGTGATTCGAGATGCCGGAGCTTTTGTCTCCATGGCTGGCAATACCGCAGGAGTTGCAGGGGTACATTTGTCTTTTCGCTTGTCATAATCGCCACGCGCAAGAATGAATGCCATCGCCTCTTCACTCTTCTCGTGCATGACATATGCAGAAGTACCTCGGGATCGAATGGAGCTAATCTCAGAATTTAGAGAAGCAACTTTCGACGAAAGCGTTCGGAACTGTTGATCCTGCCCATTCAGCCACCATCCGAAGAGTTCGTCCTTCTCAGGTACGGAGAGCTTTGCAGTACCTTTTGTGACGAGCCAGCTTGCGCGAGTGCCCGTCGCAATATCCGCAACTTCCGTCGAAGGCAGTTCTCTGGAATAAACTCGAACATCCTGAATTGCCGTTCCTTCCATCGCGGAAGTGGTATGGCGCTGACCAATT
>CAISOI010000623.1 GCA_903886985.1 uncultured Chthonomonas sp. | reverse complement strand
CGAAATGACGGTTCAGGGGGTGTTGAGTCCTTCGTGAGTTTGGATGGATTGATAGGTCTACTGGATTTCCGCCTTCGCGAGAATTATGTGTTGGTGCGTCGTGCGTTTGGGATCGACATTCGTTCCAGCAGGTAGTGCTTATTCACGTCTGGTAAATAACCCAATATGTTAGTTTTGAAACATTTAATGTACAGTTAATGAGCACTCTATATCATAGGGATGTTACCTAATCCTATTACACCTGTTGTACTTCTGCAACGGATTCAGGTGATTTCCTAGTCCCCTCGCTATGAAACAACACTATGTGTTCCATTTTGCCCAGAGAAGACCATCGATTTCCACTTCGGAACATTCGCCCGATTGGTGAGTCGCCATTGGTTCGTTTGCTGACAGATATTTTTTGATTTGATGTATTGCTAGGCTCATGTGAAAGGGTCAACATGATGGATTCTTCTGAAGGTGTGTTCGCTAAGTCGGTTCGTAGCAGGAAGTTGCCGGCAGTCATGGCCGTCGCAACCACGGTATTCGCTTTTACCCTGTCGCTCATTGGAAATTGTGCAAATGGACAGACTCTGTTTGTGACGGACATTTCTGGGGGAAATGTCTATAAAATTGCGCCGGATGGTTCACATACCATTTTTGCATCAGGTTTGGGAAATCCCCTCGGTATTGCTGTAGACAGCCTCGGCGATGTCTTTGTAAGTAACACGTCATCCATCTTTAAGATCACTCCTGATGGAACAAAGTCTACTTTTGCGGCTGGCATGGTTTCTTATGGAATGACGTTCCGAAGCGATGGAACACTTTTTGTTGCAGGTGTAAGTTCGGGTTCCATTTACGAATACACACCAGCAGGTGTCCAATCTACGTTTGCAACTGGCTTGTCGCTGCCTTTTGATGTAGCCTTTGACAGCCATGGAAATTTGTTTGAGATGGACTATAACGGCGGCGGCTCAAATTCCCGAGTAATTAAAATTACTTCAGGGGGAGTGAAGTCGACATTCGCTACCGGTTTGGTAGATGCTCAAGGAATAGCTGTGGATGCCAATGACAATGTTTATGTATCTGAGCCTGCTGGCACCATTGTCAAATATACTCCCAGCGGAAGTTCTTCCACTTTTGGGACTGGCGGTGGATTCTATGGAATGGGATTTGATTCGAGTGGCAATTTGGCGGTGACCGATGGCGGTAATATTGACAAATTTGCTCCCAACGGAACAAAAAGCGTCTTCGCGACTGGAATATCTGGTGCCTACAAAATGGCATTTTCATCGTCATCTTCTGTTCCTGAGCCGGGAGCCATTGCATTGGGTGCTGGTGTTCTGTCAATCGGCAGCCTTGCTTTCGTAAGACGACGAAGGCGATTTCTGAAGTCGAAATCATAGTTGATTTTTAGGTTTATGATAATTGTAGCTTGAGCCCATGCCTACCCGTTTGCGGGTAGGCATGGGCTTTTCGTTGATTGCAGTGTTGCAGTCGACTTTTTTTGGGAAATTAAGGTCAAAAGCGGATTCTTCGCAGGCTCAGAATGACGGATTGCTTTTTTTGTGTGTGGGAGTTGGGACTTGGTTCTGAAGGGAGCACTTTTTATGGAAGCCTGCCTTCAAAGAATGACGGGCTGGTACTCCTCTCTATCAAATCCACCAAGATTTAATCCGTTAGGATCTAAGCGTAGATGCTTCGTTTCCGCCACAATGGTATTTCTGTGTTAGGAGGAAGTCTGGCGTCGCTCCAGCATGACAGGTTGCGGGATTATTCGGTCACGAGTGAAAGAGTCGGGATTGATGGATATATTGTAGTTATGTGGGAATGATGGATTGAAAAGTGTTGAGATTGATATGAGGATTGGTTCAAGGATTAGAGGCAGCACTTAAAGCCATTCAAATTGCAATACCGTGCCACCACATTGGTGACACGGTATTTTCCAGGACTTGTAACTCAAACCGTTACTTTTTGGATATACGTCGCTTTTGCCTGATTGCCATGCCACCCAAATAGAGTGTGCCTGCCCCAAGCGCCACTACACCCGGTTCTGGCACGCTGCTCTGGGACCCAGCTCCGAGTCCAAAATTCGCGGCATCCAGAAAGTTTCCAATTGCTTGATTTCCGCCAGCAGCAGATACTGAGTCATATTGGAAGCGCATTGTATTTCCGAGTGAGACAATGGGTGCATTCCCGGCATCGGTATAGAAACCCCACGCTGTGTTTCCGTCTGCATAAAGTTGGCTAAAAAGGGTCGTATCGTCTCCGGTTCCGAACGCATTGTCAACTCCGGCGTCGATAATGTTTACTCTTAAAGTATCAACACCTGACCTGCCTCTATGCGCAAACTGGAATCCCACGGTTTGTCCTGCGGCGATCCCTGCAACGTCTTGATAGAGAGAACTCACGAGATTTGCATTGAGCTCGACAAACTGTGTACCCTCGTAAGCGGCTACACCTTGAAATCCGTTTGACCAAAACTCCATCTGATGGTCGGCGGCAGTTGTATGCCATCCGGGAACCGACGAATCAGATATCAATGTATACGTTGTGCCGCTAAAGTGGGGGTTCTCAAAACCACCGTTCACGAGTTGTGCGTAGGAAGATACACTGGCACTCAACAAAGTGGCTATGGCACAGAGTGTTCCAATCGATATAATTCTTTTCATGCGCTGCCTTCGAGTTATTTTTTGGTTCCTATTTTTGCTTCAAACGTCGCTTTTGCCTGATTGCCATTACACCCATGTAAAGGGTGCCAACACCGAGTAATATCGCTCCCGGTTCTGGAACACTGCTCTGGGACCCGGCTCCAAGACCAAAATTCGCGGCATCTAGAAAATTGCCGATAGATTGATTACCGCCTGCTGCCGATACCGAATCGTATTGGAAGCGCAACGAATTTCCAAGTGTCGTTATTGTCGGATTACCCGCGTCGGTATAGAAACCCCACGCAGTATTTCCGTCGGAGTAGAGCTTGGAAAAAAGTAAGTTATCGTCGCCCGTTCCGAAAGTGTTGTCGGTACCTGCATCCGTGATTTTAAGGCGAAGGGTATCAACACCTGACCTCCCACGATGTGCAAATTGGAAACCGACGGTTAGTCCTGCTGCAATACCCGTAATGTCCTGATAAAGAGTGCTCACGAGATTTGCATTAAGTTCGACAAACTGTGAACCTTCGTATGCAGCTACTCCTTGAAATCCGTTTGACCAAAACTCCATTTGATGATCGGAGGCAGTTGTATGCCATCCCGGAACAGATGAATCTGAGATTAATGTATAGACTGCACCGCTAAAGTGAGGATTTTCAAATCCACCATTCACCAGTTGCGCATTAGAAGTCGCACACAACCCCATCAATGCGGCGACAGCACTCAATGTGCCGGCCAATCTACTTATATTCATATTAATCTTCTAGTTCCGTATCAGTTCTAATTAATCAGGTCGAGCGTTATACATAGTTCACAGTTGTCATTTTGAGACTTCAGCTAATCCGACGGCATCGCAACATTTGCCTGTTTCGCAGATGATTGCGTCAGCAATGGACAGAAAGAACACATTATAAGTTAGTTCGGCATACCGCATGTGTGATCACCTTTGAGCACAAATGAAACAATCCACCCACTGTGCAATAGAACAATGTTACAATGTGCCCATTAACCGTACATTAAATGTCATGATCATTTTATGTCTGTTCTGGGTGCTTACAAACAAAGTCCGCGCTCCCCGAGGATGGGAAGCGCGACTATTGAACGTTTTGAAGAGGTACGGGCTATTTGTGGATGCGTCGTCGTCGGTTGCGAAGGAATGCAGGAGTTCTGAAGAATGTTATGGTTTTTTAGGCTGCTTTTCCTTATCGTCCGGCACAGGTTGTGGATCGTCTTGCAACCATGCCTGTCCAAGAATTTTGCCTCGATCCCCATACAACGTGAAGTCGATTCTTCTAAAGGGAGTACCGCCAATCTTGTTTTCGCGAGTTGTTATAACAAGG
>CAISOI010000622.1 GCA_903886985.1 uncultured Chthonomonas sp. | reverse complement strand
GGACAATGATGTTATCCATAAAAGCATGTAAGTCTGCCTTTCTGTTGACCGTGGTTTTAGTTTCATCCTTCGGTTGCGGAAGTCAAAACGGTAACGGTAGCAACAGTGGCGGCAATCCCGGACCAACGGGCACAGTCTCCCTAACCCTTAACTGGCCCGACCGCACCCGCTCCATTCCCTATTCCGCAGAATCCGTCAAAGCCGTAGTAACGCAAGGTGGCGCAACTGTCGCCACCCAAAGTTTCCTGCGACCTACCGCCGGATCACTATCTCAAACCTTAACTTTTCAGCATATCCCGGTAGGCACCTACACGCTGAATCTGATGGCATATCCCGATACCGCCCAGACCGGTAACCCTGTCGCTTCCGGTACACAAACGGGCTCGATAACAGCAAATACCACCACGGCCGCCACTGAAAATATGGTCGGCACTGTGGACCATGTGGGCATTACCCCGTTAACTCCGACGGTACAAGCCGGCACCACCCAACAGTTTACACAGGGCGGATTCGATGCGTCCAACCAACCCGTCATGCTCTGGTATACCAAACAATCTTGGACTGTCAGCAATGGAAATGGCTCTGTCAACACAACTGGGCTGTTCACCGGCGTGGCACAGGGCACAGTCACGGTCACCTTCACCGATATCGAATCTGGCAAAACCACCAACACATTGGTAACGGTCACTCCTCCGGCAGGTTTTGGTCCCGTGCGACCACTGAGTGTTGCTGTCAATGCAACCAGTAACTATGCCTATGTCGCAGACTTTGGCGATGCAGATCAAGGTGGTTCAAACCATGGCAGAGTTCGCCAATTCAACATCAATGCAAATGGCACCTTGACCGCGCTGAGTACCGCGTCCGTTGTTGCCGGCGATCAGCCAATTGCAGTAGTAGCCCACCCCAGCAATCCTCTGGTATTTGTTCTGAATGCCGCATCCAAAGACGTATATGTCTATTCAATTGGGTCTGGAGGAGCATTGACCAGAGTGGGCAGTTCCTACTCGGTATTGTCTTCTGGGGATACTTCTACCGGCGCAGTCTTGGGAATTGACCCTACCGGTCAGTACCTATATGCCGTTACCAAGTCGGGCAATATCAGTGGTTTCCAAATTGCTACAAATGGTACCCTAAGCTCACTTGGGACGATTCCGCTCGGCGGTACCAATCCAACAGGTATTGCATTCCTGAATACCATCGGTTCAAAAATGGTCTATATTAGCCATACCTACAATTCCGGTGGCTCGTTTACAGCAGCGTTTCATTTCACTATGAACGCAAACGGTACCCTGACCCCTGGACCATACAGTGTCTCTTCCGATGAGCCTTCCGCTGGAATAACGTCAGATCTAGCAGGAACCCATCTCTTCTTCTTGAAGCATAACTCGGCGGTGGTAAATAGTAATGTTTACTCGACCCATCTTAACGCCACTACATTTGTTACCTATGACAGTTATCAGGTAGTGGGGGCAGGCAGTAGCTCACTGGCAGTCAATCCTGCGGGTACTTCAATCTATGTCGTGAATGGCGGCGACGATACCATCAGTCAGTTGTCCATTGATGGCTCGAATGTAATGTCGTTTAAGACACCGGCTACCGTTGCAGCACCAGTTAGTCCGCGTGGCTCGACCATATCACCAGATGGGAAATTCCTATTTGTCACCGGTTCCACGAATGGTGATATCTGGAGTTACACAATCGCTGCAGACGGAAAACTCACCAAGAACTAATACTCTGGTGAAGCAAAGCAATGGGTCGCCAGAGTTTCTCTGGCGACCCATTTTTTGTACCTATTTATTGCGGAATTGCATAAACCGCGCTAAATCACTGTACGACTTCAGAACGCATCCATTTACCTCCGTCGCAAAACACAACAACTTAGTACCCACTGCTTAAGCCAATGACAGCCCCGAATCAACAACAATCACCTGCCCCGTGATCGATCCATTCTTGGCGAGCATAACAAATGCCGTTGCACAATCCGCAACATCCGTAGGCTTCTTCAATAGCGCCGCTTCACTCATCAAATTCAGTCGCTCTTCCGAAAATCCTTCCACCCAGCGAGTCATCAATAACCCTGGCGCAACAGTATTAACCTGTATATCAGGTGCGAGCGACTTCGCAAGACATTTTGTCAGATGGATTAGTGCCGCCTTGGAAACTGAATAGGGAAGGGAACTTCCCGCAGGCGATAAACCAGCAATGGAACTGGTATTTATGATCTGCCCACCACCATTTTTCCGCATGATCGGGGCAGCAGCCTGCGCCAGCAGGAATGCCGATCGCGTATTAATATTATTGAGATCATCCCAAATCTCCGAGGTAACTGAATCGAGGTCCGTAAACGGAATAAATTTGGTTGTGCCAGCATTATGGATCAACAAATCTAATCGACCGAGATACGCTGCCGCTTCACCTACCAATCTCGCTGGTTCCGATGGCTCCCGCATATCCGCCTGAATGCAGCACGCCTCCACACCCAACTGCGCCAATTCTTGAACTGTCTCCTCTGCATCGTTTTTTGATTTAGAATAGGAGATTACAATGCGCATTCCTTCCGCCGCTAGTTGTAGCGCAATCTCTCGCCCAAGCCCCGTTCCACCACCCGTTATGAGCACACATTTACCACGTAGTTCCGTTGCCATTTCTCGTTCTCTTGCCTTTGTATTTTTCTTCCATTCCGTTGCCAACTACCCATCATGCGTCACGGTTTCGGACCCTTTGGATTCTGATGATACCAAAACTCCTCCCGCTTCTTCTCCTCCGCAATCGCAATATCCATCACTTTTGACGCGGCATCTGGGTCATTGCCAGCACTATTCAACCGTTCCATCAAGGTGCGCTCCCGCTGACGTTGATAGAGTATGTTAGCAATGATGAGCAGAGCAATCCCACTGGCAAAGAGGAGGAAGTCAGACATAACTCTCTATAATCCTACTTTCTATCGGAGACAATAACGGGCTCCTGAACCATAGTTGGTAGTTTACTCGTCTCCACGGAATACAGTGTGGTGAAACCGTTGAACGGATGCCCTTTGGTTGAGGGGTTATCAGCTTCTATCAGCAATTTATCGTCTTTCAATCTGTACCTAAAATAGTTCCACTTATAATCAATGGCGCGTGCATAGACCATCCTCCATTTACCATCAACTTGAAGATATATGATCGCCGCCATGATTGCGCGCCCTGACCCAGTATCTATGTTCAAACATAGAATGTTCCCATGCTTGGAATGGAACTCTTCCTTTTGCAAATTCATCATGGGGATCCGGTGGTAGTAATCCGCTATCTGCTTAAAGTTATCTGCCAACCTGAGCAGCTTGTACCCAATCGTGCGTATGTCGCGAGATTCGATCTGGAGTTTCATAAGGCGACCAACACGGGCTGCTTCAGCTTGTATGATCTTTGCAGTTTCCGCTTTGTAGGGGCGACTTTCAACATAGTCCGTTTTGGATGTGGCTATTTGAAGTGCGGTTTTACCCTTCCTGTTCTTCAACGATATGTCGGCTCCAGCAGCGAGGAGTTCCATTACTATCGGAGTATTCCCCCATCCCGACGCCATCATGATCGGGGTATAACCCTCATCAGTCCTTACGTTTGGATTTGCGCCAGCTTTCAACAAGATTCGGACAATCTGAATCTGATGCGTTTCTTGTATCCCGGCCCTCCTTGGATATCCAGAAGCCTTTGCCAACGCCGTGATATTGTGGATGTCACTCCTAAAATGGACATTTGCACCCCGATTTATTAACGCTTGGACTATTTTCGGGTCCTGATTGAAGACAGCAATTATCAATGGAGTGTCACCGGTTTCGTCTCTACAGTTGACATTCGCACCGGCGGTCAAAAGGCGAAAAGCCTCTTTCCCCCTGCCGAGGATGACAGAATCGAGCAATTCCCTGTCCAACTTCGCTTGCTGTTTAGCCGACAACTGTCCGTAAGCCATTATCGGATTCGCGCAGAACTGGGCAAATAAAAAAATAATTATTGAAACCAACCGCAGGAACATCACTATTTCCGTTTGACTGCTTTGTGTTTATGATTCTTCCGAAATGACACTTTTTGGCTCGGATACTCCTGCTTCACAACATGAATTTTCTCGTAGACCAGCTTGCCGTTCCTTCGTGACCAAGTGTCATCATGGATAAAGTCCCATGACGGTATCTCGTAGTGATCTTGATCCTTAAATCTTTTCCAACGAATATGATCCACAACATGCACCAGCACCATCCCGCCCTCATCCTTTAACGAGGTAATTCTAAATGTATGTCGCTGTGGTGGGCCCATCCATCGATAATAGAATGCTTCTAATTTTTTAGCAGCTGCATTTCGATCTTCCGGTTCCTTGCTGCCAATGCTAAACCACTGAAAGTCCGGAGCCAGTTGGTTCTTGAATTCCTCGAATTTGGCGTTGTCGACCAGACGGATGATATGCGTGTACTTGGATATAATCTCATTTCGAGCATTTTTACGCGGCTCTGACCAACCAGCACTCGCGCTCATCACACTGAGCAATGTCAGTGCAGCGAGCGGGAAATACCTGTCAAATGTCCTCTTCATAATCTCATCCCTCCGTCACGCTGTCGCACAACCTTTTGAGTCCGCTCCAAACCAATACTCGCCACAACCGCCGACAGTGAAAACGACCCTATCCAAAACCAATAGCCTATTAGCATTGGTTCTACTTTCCCCGGTGTACTAAACGCCACAGTAAGATTCAGGATCAAAAGTCCGTTCATGAGAGCTGTTGTGCCCAGTCTCCCAAGTGGCGGGACCAAAGTCGGCGAGACCAACAACAAACAAATAGGAAAGTTGGAAAAACCATACCAGAAAAGTGGGTCTGCAGGTCCCGCCTTTATACAATCCCACGCGCATTCCCAACCATAAAGTGTAAACAGCACTTGTCCCTTCTGCGGTCCCCCAATATCGAGAACCGGAAGCACAAAGGAAACGAGGAACGCGATACGGGCGGTCCAGTATAGAATTTTGGTTGCAGTCTTCATGGTGAGAGTATCCTTATGGGTGGTCACTTGCCCGGAGACTTCTCTTTCGCCCCAACCTTCGAAAAAGATCGAATTAACTCCTCAATCCTCATTATCTCAATTGCACTAGGCATCTCTTCCGTTTGCAATCGAAAGGTCACCATATCTTTTCTTTGCGCAAGATACGCTGACAAATGCAGACCAAAATTCTCTCCCGAATTGTCGTGCCAGATGGGAATAGTTGTTAAATACCCATGCATTTCTCCCGCTTCAATCTCTTTGATGTAAACAGGGTGCTTCTTTTGGATGTCGATATCCGTCTGCCGAGCGTCTCCTATTAATTGCGAATCACAGTTTGTGGGAAACCAAACAGTTAATTTGATTCCCTTCGGACCTACGAATTCCGGCACGTCCGTAACTAAGAATTTTCCCTCCATATGCGTAGCGCCAACAGCTTTCCATTTGATCGGCAGCCTGACGTCAAATGGTGCTTCCTGTTTTTGGGGGTTGCCGGTGTAGCGAATTCTTGTGGTCGTTGGCTGTTTGGGCGTAGAGATAGTGACAGATGGATTTTGGTCCAGCAATACTCCAAGCAATCCTATTAAACCGATCATGTTCATTGTTCTCTCCGTAAAGTCGCCATCAACTAATTTCCAACACTTTCTCTTTGACTACGACTCATTTAGTACAGTTGTACTTATCCGTTAACTCACTATCGCACTACCTTTTGCGGCCGATCCAAACCAATACACGCAACAACCGCCGACAATGCAAACGACCCTACCCAAACATAATATCCAATCAACAGATCTCTATTTACAATGAGATTCAACATGGTAAGCCCGATCATCACCGTGGTGGTTGACGGTCTGCCAATTCGTATGGCGAATTTTGGAAAGAATAAGAACCCGCATAGTAAGACGTTCGACAAAGCTCTCCAAAAGAAGATGTCATGGGGACCTGTCAGGATGGATGCCCAAGCCGCCAGCCAGCCATACTGAATATTTATTGTGTCATCTCGTGATGGGTCACCGCCACCAATAACCGGTAGCACAAAGGAAACCAGGAACGCGACACGAGCAGTCCAGTATAGAATTTTGGTTGCAGTTTTCATGATGAGAGTTTCTTCAAGCACCTGTTGCTAAACAGTCGCAGGCATATTCATACTTAAGTCTGTTCAAAGACGTGTGCTTTGGTGACCTTCCAAATCCCAGATCCGAACACCAAAGTAAAGTCACTCGAAGTACCGTATTTTGGTCCACACGTATAACCACCCTTTACTTGAGCTTGAGAACGTTTTATGCTGAGATTCGACAGGTATACCCAAAATACTGTCTGGTTATTGAGCCTACACATCTTTCTCTTCGAATAAGGCTGAACGGTAATTCCCATTCCCTGACATGCTTTGATCACTTTTTGCGGCGGATCGGATGTAAATCCAAACGCCATAAGTATGGTCGCTTTTTCTCGAATCGCTTTAGCCTTAATTTGTCCAATCAGATGCTTAAAGACCGTTATCTCAACCTGCTCTTTTGCGGTAAGCGTTGGCTTGGTATCGGAATGCTTTTGAGGTGTGGCAGACATTGGAGGCATTGCCAACAATCCAAGCAAACCCACCAAACCCATCATGTTCATTGTTCTCTCCACAAAATCATCTGGATCCGAATTTAATAATAGAGAGCCGTTCTCTCGCTCGCTATTTGCCAGTACGGCGGCTTTAGTTTCAGCGTAAAGTCCGTCAT
>CAISOI010000621.1 GCA_903886985.1 uncultured Chthonomonas sp. | reverse complement strand
TGCCGACATAAAGAACTCTCTGTCTTCGGAGATTGCGCGTCCCATTGTCTTCACAGGAATGTCCAGAGCAACGAATGCTTCGAATCCAATATCCGAATCTACCGTAACAAATTGATGTCGCTCCTCGAGCTCCGCATTATCAACGATTCTGCGAATCAACTCTTGGTTATGGGTCTCCAATCGGGGAATTGGTACAATCACTGAATTGATCACAATACGTTCTAAAATTGTCTTTGTGTGATGGCTCAATCCATAATGTCGCTCTCTGAGATCGGCAAAACTAATCCGCGCCGTAGCAATTGCGGTGGCATCCAAGGATCCGGCTGCATTCAACGCAATTCCCTGATCAATTCCAGAAAAGCCGAGTGTTGTCCCAGTACCTGCATTACCCGGTCCTTGGCATACTATGATAACATCCGCTTTACCCACTACACAAGCCGTTGCAAGTGCAGTGTAGATGTTTATCGATTCGTAATCACCGCCAAAAGATTGTCCGGAAGTTACCGTAAAGTCTAAAATTCCTGCACCCTGCATAAGTGGAACTAGGTTGCTGAAAGCAATTGGCAATGCGGCACCATCGGTCATCACATAACCTACCCGGGCTTTCCCAGAAGTCTCCCACTTGATGGCGGAAGCAATTGCGGGCACCTGACTGTGCAACTCAGCACAGACCACGGGCATCCCGTCAAGGGAGACAAATGCCGCGAGCTCATCATGATGGTCACTCTCTTGAGCTTCGGCAGACAGTACAGGAATTTGCATTGGCGTATAGCGAAGTTTGATGATATGACCGGCGGCTTCAATCTTCAGTGCGGATTCGGGCCCACTAACAACAAAATCGTATCCACCAGTGCCCAGTCCAAGCTCTACAGCCCAGGTATTGAGAGTAACACTATGTCCGACAGAAAGCACTCCTACAAGATCCGTGTAGGCGAGCGCGCGCCTCAATTCGTTTTCAACTCGAACTGTGACTTCCTGCGCTCCTTTGCGTTCCCATACAATAGTCTCCACAATTCCGCGGGTACAAACTGTCAATACCTATTTACCTGCCTCACATGCTGCTACCTTGACGATTTCCACGACCCAATTCGCGGATCGAACTAAATCGTCAATTGCAATATGTTCTTCGTGCGTGTGTATCTGTTTCATGCCCGTTGCCAACACGCATGTGGGAATACCAAACGAATTGAAGTAGTTCGCATCGCTGCCGCCGCCCGCTTCTCGCAAGCCCGTCGGTAATCCCAGATTCTCTGCTGCTTTGTTAGCAATCTTGACCACATCATCGGTCGAGCTTAACCGATAACCATCATACATATGATTCACACGTACATCAACTCGTGCACCAAATTCTTCCGCAACATCCTCGAAAACATCACGCATGTGCGTTACCTGATGCGCCAATTTTGTCACGTTTCTCGATCGAGCTTCCAACCGTAACTTGACTTCCGGGCAGACTATATTCGTAGCCTTGCCACCGTTAATAATCCCAACGTTTGCGGTAGTCTCATGGTCAATTCTGCCCAACTTCATCCGGTTGATTGCCCGCGCTGCCACTTGAATTGCAGAAATACCTTTTTCGGGTTCAAATCCGGCATGTGCGGGTTTCCCATGAATGGTTACGTCCAACGTCTCTTGGGTGGGTGCCGTGACCACGATCGTTCCGACAGGGGGGCCTGTATCCAAAACAAATCCCATGCGTGCACGAATTAAGCCCTGATCAATATAACGTGCACCGAGCAACCCGATCTCTTCACTAACTGTCAGAAGAAGCTGAATATCCCCGTGAGGTATATTCTGCTCAATAATCGTGTGAATCCCCTCGATGATAGGCGACATTCCGCCTTTGTCATCAGCACCCAATATAGTGGTTCCGTCAGACTTAATGACACCGTCTTCCACGATAATCTTAATGTCTGGCGTCGCTTCGACTGTGTCGAAGTGACTAGAAAAGAATATCGGTGGAG
Source organism: uncultured Chthonomonas sp. (assembly GCA_903886985.1). Taxonomy (GTDB): domain Bacteria; phylum Armatimonadota; class Chthonomonadetes; order Chthonomonadales; family CAJBBX01; genus CAISOI01. Next base: position 254 of record CAISOI010000621.1, on the reverse strand, counting down.
CACCCTCGACGTTACCGGGCAGGGTTGCGATTAGGTTGCCGCAGTCCCCGCCAGTCACAAGATGGGCTACATCCCGAACGCACGAGAGCCCCATGGATTCCAACTTGGGTTGAATAATATCAACCAGTACCTTCTCTTGCTTGGCAGGCGTGTTGACCGATATCATCTCTAGGAAGAGTTCTACCAGGCGCTCTTTATTTACCATTGCGGTCACCTCCTGAACTCATCATTATGTGGTTTTCGTTACTTTCGAC
>CAISOI010000620.1 GCA_903886985.1 uncultured Chthonomonas sp. | reverse complement strand
TGCCCGCTAAAATAGATGCATCAAACTTTGGCTTAGAATTTTGAGGATTTGTAACTTTGTAATAGATTGAAATCACTCCCACCAGAAGGAATCCCGCAATCCTCAAAATGGACAGTTGGGAATAGAGAACTGTCCCTTTCTTTACGATTTCCAATTCCAGAACGATAATAAGGAGGGACAAGATGAACAATATGCCGACGCCTAATGAAAGAACCACTTTAGCTTCACTGGTAACGGACATTACATCTGGGTTTTTTAGGAATCGCAGTAACTTCGGGATAAAATTGGATGCACAGGCTTTCGCCTCGTTTCTCGCAGCAGACAGCGTGGTAGCATCCGAACTGGAGAGCTTTTCCAGTAACTCATAGAATGGTCGGTCGAGAATTGGAGGAGGATTCTTTATCATAATCGTCGATCAAACTCCAATTCCGCCAATTTGTTTCAAATATGTTGGATGTTGTGAGAGTTGGTCTCGAGGCTATGCAATTATGCCCTTCACAATTTCACCATGCACGTCGGTCAAGCGGAAATCGCGGCCAGCATATCGATAAGTCAGTTTCGTGTGTTCCATCCCAAGGAGGTGCAACATGGTTGCGTGAAGATCATGAATGTGAACTTTATCTTTTACAGAGTAATAACCATAATCGTCTGTCTCCCCATATTTGAATCCACTCTTAACACCGCCGCCAGCCAGTAATGTCGTAAATCCCTGCGGATTGTGGTCTCGGCCGTCTGTCCCTTGGGCACATGGAGTACGTCCAAATTCTCCGCTGATTACTACAAGAGTATCTTCAAGAAGTCCCAACGCTTTTAGATCTTTCAGGAGACCAGCAATTGGTTTGTCAACCTCGAGCGCATTATTCTGGTGATCTCTTCGGAGGTCGCTATGTTGATCCCACTTGTAGCTGTGGGTTACCTGTACGAATCGCACTCCTCGTTCGGAAAATCGGCGCGCCATCAAGCACTGTCGCCCAAAGTTTCGTGTTTTCGGGTCGTCGAGCCCATATAACTTTTGGGTTTCCGGACTTTCGTCCTTAATCTCTTGAAGTTCGGGCACCGTCATCTGCATCCTGAATGCAAGCTCAAAGGAGTCAATTCGACCTTCCAAAGCATGATCCGGTCCGGTCTGTGCCAAAAGGTCACGGTTAATCTGATTTGTCAGATCGAGCTCAATGCGTTGTATGTCTCTCGGAGTTTCCGCATTCTGAATGAACGGAATTTTCGCTTGGTCTGAATTGATACTGGCATTTCCGACCGGCGTGCCCTGAAAAGCAGCAGGAAGAAATGCAGAGCTCCAATTATTTACACCGCCATGGGTCAAAGTAGGACAAATCGTAATAAATCCCGGAAGATTTTGATTTTCAGTACCGAGTCCATAAGTAATCCAAGAACCCATTGCAGGACGCACAAATGTATCGGAGCCAGTGTGCAGTTCAAGCAATGCACCGCCATGACGCGAATTGGAGCCGTACATCGAATTCACAAAACAGAGGTCGTCCACGCACCCTCCAACATGTGGAAACAGGTCGCTGACTTCAATGCCACTTTTGCCGTAGTGCTTAAATTCCCATGGCGATTTCAAGAGATTTTGTGTCTCTGAGGAAACCACTCGCGGCTTTGCAAAAGGCAACGGCTTACCATGATCTCTATTTAACAATGGTTTCGGATCAAAAGTGTCGACCTGCGATGGCCCCCCATGCAGAAAAACAAAAATGACTCGCTTCGCTCTCGCAGGGTATTGTGGCAATTTCGGCGCTAATGGGTTTGTCGAGTTCGCCTGTGATTCACGAGCCAACATGCTGAGTAGCGCAATATTGCCGAAGCCGATAGCACTCGCCTTCAACATATCACGGCGCGTAAGTCTCTTATTTAGGTAGCTGTTCCAATGTGGGTTCACGATTCTGCCTTACAATTTTAAATAGTTGTGCGATAATCCGTTTAGCTTTAGTCGATATAGATAAACTCGTTTGACGAAATAATTGCCTTACAGAGACTCTGCCATGCGCGCAGATTTACGTTATCAGTACTTTTCTCGACGGCTGAGAAAGTATCCTTCAGTTTCATTAACGCAGATTTTGCACGATTGATTTCAGAAATCTCTGCCGGTCTAGCAAAGCAGGTTTCGTAAATCTGGCTAATACGACCACTATCATCCAGACTTGGATTGGCAATCAGCCCCTTAGCGAGCGACTTCGTCTGCTCCAACGCAAATGCACTGTTCATCATAAACAGTGCTTGTGGCGCAACGGTTG
>CAISOI010000619.1 GCA_903886985.1 uncultured Chthonomonas sp. | reverse complement strand
TAGATTTACTATCGGACCCTGAGGAATTTGAAAACGACTGAGAGTATCCTCGACCTACAACTTTACAATAGAATATCGGACCATATGTAGCGATCGGCTTACAGAAGACGAACTATAACTATTTGTTGTCCGTGTTCATCGTAATTACTCGGTGAGTGGAATCCCACTTAGTATGGGCGTCTGCTGCCCAACCAACAACTTCGAGGGGAACATAAACGGATCCATTGTGCATTTCAGCTCCTACAGGAATGTCGCGTTGTTCTCCATCTACTACAGCTTTACGACTGCCTAACGTTAGGCGAACCGAATCATTGCGCGCATAGATGGCTTTCCTGTTGGAAACGTACCTACAATCAAAGTCAGCGCTTCTGCCTATAAGGGCTAAGGGAACCATTACGTATTCACCACGCATATAGGGGGCGTTGGTCTGACTGAACTGAACTTCCCGATCGTTAAATCGCATGGTTATGTCGTTCGTTTCGTCAGGTAAATAGGTCCGTTGACCATAAGTGGTGCGGTCGGTTTGGGTCATGTGTTGGCGACGATTGTAATTTTGGTCGTCAATATTCGCAGTGCTACTATTTCGATATGTTCCGTTTTTGGTTGAATTTTGGCTGGAGCTAACTTCTACGCTCTTATCAAGTCGAACTCCAAAAGAAGTTCCTTGTTTAAGCGTGACATTGCCTGGTTTTGGCTTGTTTCCAAATTCATTAAAGAGATAGCCCGCACCTGCGCCCAAAAGCGTGCTGAAGAGTTCATTGTGTTTGGTAAGTGCTCCGACCAGCAATCCGCCGCCTGAACCAATACCGACCCACTTCAAACGGTCTTTGCTTTTGTCAGACGTAGCGGTCAATCTCCCATCATTTCGTTGAGTAGCTTTACCATCCAACGAATAGAGGCTTGCGGTTATCGCCTTTGAAGTCCCATCAGGAAAGATCATCCGTCGGATGTCAACATCCAAAACGCCTGGCTGGTCCCTATCGGACTGAATTGCTTCTTGGACTACTCCTTCGATCCGGGTCCCTTCGGGTAAGCCAGAATCGTCGTTTCCGTATTTAACGGTTCCAGTGAATTTGTCGCCACGTTGATTATCTTTGCTGCTAAGTGAGTTATCGAGCGTTACTGGAATCACAGTGCCTGATGGCAGGGTCATTCGTGAGTAATTGGTGTTGTTCGAATTGTTTCTTTGTGCGATTGCAGTTGCAGTCTCCATGTTGAGCACAGTTGTTGCAAGCGCAATAGTTACTGCTGGTAATACGGCCCAACGTCGGACCATTCCACTATTGTTAATTTTCATAAACGTTCCTCCGGAACGCTACTTCATCACTTGTACCGAGGAGATATATTCTCTGGGTAGCCATATACACGATTAGGACTAGTTCGGCAAAGTCACCACGGATTAGTAAACTTTGCCTGACTCTATATATGCAATTTGGTCGAAGTTCAGCGAGAGGAGTATTGGGTGCACTCCTTCTTCGCTGGTATATTCTCCGCCTCTTTGCCCACTGCCGGCTAGATAAGCACTCCATTCAACACGGAGACGATCATATTCGTGGCTAAGCAACATCTTGTTTTCAGGTGCGGTTGAACCGCCAAATTTAATTCTGACTGCGACGTTAGGTAATGTCTCAAAGTTCATTGGGTGTACTCCTCATAGAGATTTAGTCAGCCTGCTAATATCGGCTTGTGTTGCGCCTACTCGTTAATGCTCTCAGTACCACAAGCAGAACTACTGCCCCAACAAATGCAACGACTGTGCTTCCGATCCACCCACCGTAGGAGTGCCCTAGGAACGCAGTAAATAGCCACCCTCCGATGAAAGCACCGACAATTCCGATAATGAGGTCACCGACGATGCCGCCGGTACCCTCGCCTGGGACTACAGATTTCGCGAGAAATCCTGCAACGATTCCTACGACGATCCAAAAAATGATATTCTCCATTTCCCAACCTTTCCAATCAATTTCAAACTTGTTCGGACGTAGTCAGTTTGAGAATTAGGGAGTACCAGGACCTTTGTCCGTAGGTTTTGCTGGGTCGCCAGTTTTGCCTGGAGCACCGTCTGCCCCTGGCTGTCCTGGAGTTCCGGTTTGTCCTGGAGTACCAGTTTGCCCAGGTGCTCCGTCTGCACCAGAGGATCCGGTACTACCGTTATCGCCAGTTTTGCCAGTGGCTCCGGTTGCTCCAGGAGCACCAGCAGGACCGGGTGTATTTGTGGGAACCACTACAGTAGTAGGTCCACTTTGGGTGGTACCGTTTATGGGTTCAGCGACTACTGTGCGGGAAGGGCCATACCACATAAAATATCCCATGGCCAATACTACAACGAGTACCGTCATGATAATGGCGATTGGTGCCCAATTTGATTCGCCCTCTTCAGTCGTATACATTCTCATTTTAAATCTTCCTTTTCATCTCGCTACTGTTGGTGCTGTTGCAACACACATGCTTCAGTGATCTGTGAGCAAACTTCTCGATGCCTGATTAAGTCTAACCTCTGTCTGCGAACAGAAGACGTTTCTTTTGCCCGGCATGTTCCGCATCGTTGCAGAGTTTCATCCTCGATTTGTTATCGTTCAATTCAGACGGTAATCATCTTATCGGTCAGTTGTTTTTTCAAGGCAACTCTCCCCCTGTTAAGTCTCGACTTAACCGTACCAACGGGGATATTCAGTCGGGTTGAAATCTCCTCATACGACAGGTCATGCATGTGGAACATCAGGACAATCTCGCACAATTTGGAGGGTAATGACCGAACAGCCGAAATTAAAGTAGT
>CAISOI010000618.1 GCA_903886985.1 uncultured Chthonomonas sp. | reverse complement strand
CTTCGTTTCTGGTAGAACCGCTCGCTCAAATGAATACTTCACATCATCCGCTGTCACCACACGACCATTGTGGAACTTCAGCCCTTTTCGAAGTTGAAAGGTGTAGATCTTGCCATCAGGACTAATCTCCCACTTTTCGGCAACGGCGGGAATAATTTCATTTTTGTCGTTGAAGATAACAAGCCCTTCATAGACATTCTGGAGCAATTCGCCCATATACAGATCCTGGATAATAACGGGATCGAGAGCAGGAGGTTCAATTCTAAGCGCGTACCTCAAAACCTGTTGCGTTGAGCCGTTTGCAGAGACATCTGTCGACTTCTTCCCGCAACCTATCAACATTGCCGCAGAGATTACTGCAAATGAAACGGCGATCGTACGCCGAAGGACCTGCGCAATTTGCACAGGTCCCCGGATATTTTGTGAAGAAATCGTTCCCATTAATGCTTTACCGAAGCCTTTGTATGTGGCAGATGCCCGAAGAGGCTGGCACGAAGACCCGTAACATAAGGCTTTTGCAATTCAACATCAGGAAGATAAAACAGAGTAACCCATGGCGCATCTTCAACAACGATCTTTTCGGCTTCTATATACATTGCTTTACGCTTGTCGGCGTTTGGTTCGACATCTGCCGCATCGCAAAGCGCATCAAACTTGGGATTGCTATAGCCGATCTTGTTCTCTTCGACTCCGGTACGGAGCATCATAGAGAGAAAGTCCTGAGGATCGAGATAGTCAGCAGACCATCGAATGTGGAAACATTCCAAAGTCCCCTTCTTACGATCATCCAGCATCTTAGCCCATTCCGATTCCTTGGTATCGACATCTATTCCAAGGTTCTTTTTCAAGTCACTTCGAATTTGCTGAACACCGTCGGCAACATACTGGTAGCCCTGTCGATAAGTAATCGTTAGCTTTGGAAATCCCTTGCCACCCGGATATCCCGCCTTAGCCATCAGTTCCTGAGCTTTTTGAACATTGTAATCCAACCCTTGAAACTTCTCATTAGCTCCTGGAACTCCCGGAGGAACGATGCCGTTTGCACGAGTGGCAGTACCTTTGTAGACAAGTCGTATCAACTCATCTTTATTGATAGCATAAGCAAAGGCCTGGCGAACTTCCTTCTTCTTGAAGGGTTCAAACGCCTGCTGACTCATTGCCAGATACCAAACGTTAGCGCGCGGCAAGACCTTCAACTCTTTGCTCAGTTTGGGATCTTTCTGAATTCGATCAACATCGGCACGTTGGACATCAGTATAGTCCAGTGCGCCACTCTCATATGCAGTTTGCCGGGTGAAGGAATCTTTCATGATCGGTCTCTCGATGCCATCCAAGATCGGTGCGCCATCATGGTATTGTTTAAAGCCGGAGAGTTTTACTACCGAACCCGAAACATACGAATCGACTTTGAACGGCCCGGTACCAATCATGGCTTTTTCGTCGAGCTTGTTGCCGTTCGCCTCGATCGCTTCCTTACAGACAGCATAAGAGGTCGGCATAGTCATCTTGCCGAGGAAATAGGGGCGACGGTTGTCGAGCGTGATCTGGAGGGTTTTGTCGTCTAAAGCTTTGACACCTTTTAGCTCGGTTGTCTTTCCATCGCTGACGTCTTTCGCTCCAAGGATGTCGTTAAGATATGTCATCGCAGTACCAGATTTTGTATCTGGAAGAAGAGGTCGAGTTATCGAGTACACAAAGTCTTTGGCGACCAAAATGCGTCCATTGTGAAATTTCACATTGTCGTGCAGGTGGAACGTGTAGACTTTACCGTCCGAAGATATGTCCCACTTCTCTGCAATGTTAGGAACAATTGTATTCTCGTCGCTCCACTTCACCAATCCCTCAAAGATGTTCTGGATGAGATCTATGGTGTCGCCATCTTCGACACGAGCGGGATCAAGGTTGGTTGGTTCCGTTTGAAGCGGATATCGCAGGATATTGCCACCGGCTACAGAAGTGGAGCCACCGCCACTACCACCTTTACCACAACCCGGAAGGGCAAGCACAACAACGCCAAAAAGCAATACGGAGGACAGAATGGAAAGGCTGCGACTTTGTCGTGAGAAAATCATGGACGTGTAAGGTCCTTTCGCTTTAAGAGAAAATTAAGGAGTACATCGCTGAATAGCTCCACCAGCATTGGGGATCAGAACGTGCACGTAATGCAGGATTTTACCTGCAAACACGATAGTTCGCGAAATACCCCATATCAGAAAAGTCTTTGAAAATGCATTTTGTGTTCTTAACAGAGGTTTGGAGCATAGAAAAAGCAACGGGGCCTAGTCTCCGGATCCACTTTGAGCAGCGGGAGTTGGCAAAGCGACTTTGAAATACTTTGCCATCAACTTGCGTGCGATCGGTCCGGCCACATCTCCGCCGTGGCCTGCATGCTCTACAAATACACAAACTGCAATCTTCGGATCTTCGGCAGGGGCATAACAGACAAACCAGGCATTGTTGACAGTCTCGCCCTTGTAGCGCACCTGAGCAGTTCCAGATTTGCCGCAGGCGGATATCCCTGGAACATTGCAGTAGTAACCCGTACCACCGGGCTGCATAACAGCTTTCATTCCTTTTGAAATCTGGCGAAGGGTCGACGGTTTAATTTCTAGACTCTTTAGAGGCTTTGGAGTGATCTGGCTCACAACATGGAGTTGTCCATTAGAATCGTACTCACTGATCGAATTTACCAACTGCGGTTTGTACAAGGTGCCGCCATTGGCAATGGCGGCGGTAATATTACACATCTGTAGCGGAGTACATGCCAGTGAAGCCTGACCGATCGCGAAATCGACCGTGTCACCACCTACCCACGGACCCCGTTTATGCTTGCGCTTCCATGCTGTGTCTGGCACAACTCCTGCATCCTCAACGATTGGTAAGTCTATCCCTGTTTTGCTTCCAAGTCCGAACTTTCGTGCGAATTCCGCCATTCTCTCAGGCCCCAATCGCTGACCCAACCGATAAAAATAGATGTCGCACGATTTGGCAATAGCCTGCTCCAGAGACAGAGTGCCGTGCCCCGAGAGCTTATGGCAACGTTTAATCCATTTTCCGAGATTGATGCTTCCACTGCAAAACTCCGTTCGCTCTGAATCGGTCTCACCGGTTTCCAAACCTGCGGCGGCAGTGACCAGCTTAAATGTCGAACCCGGGGCCAAACGCATGCCGACAGCACGATTTATCTGTGGTTTTAAGGGATCTTCTTGTAGCGTCTTCCAGTCCGCTTTAGACACACCATTTACGAACATATTGGGATCGTAAGATGGAACGCTGGCTATGCACTTCACTGCTCCCGTATTCACATCCAAAACCACCGCGGCACCGGGATCACCATGACGCTTCGCCCACACCATAAGCTCATCGTAGGCAACTTTCTGAAGCTCGGTGTCTATCGTCAAGGAAACTTTATCACCAGGGATAGGATTAGAATTCGCGACTTCGTGACGCAGCCTGCCGCGAGCATCTACTTCTATTTCTCGTCCACCATTTTTGCCGCGCAGCTCTGCATCATAAAATTTTTCTAGTCCTAACCGACCACACGTATCACCGGGCTGGTAACCTTCATCGCGTCGACGTTTTAACTCTTCGGGTTGAATCTGACCCATCTGACCCATAATATGCCCGAATAGGGCACCGTCAGGATAAATTCTCACCGGCTCCGGATATACATAAACTCCCGGAAGGAATACGCGCTGCTCTTCGATGAGAGTGACCGTTTCCATACTGACATTTTCTTTGACAGTGTACGTTTCGTAGGAACTAGTTTTAATGAGGCTCTTCAATTCGTCCTCAAGGTCTGAAAGCGGCCTATCGATTAACTTAGCAAGACGAGGGAGGATATCAGAATTGCCTTTGAGTTCATACGGCAAGACCGAGACAACCATCTGTAGACGATTGGAAGCAAGGACATGGCCGTGGATATCTTCGATTTGGCCGCGGGGAGGTACGCGTCGAATCAATCGACGCTGATTAACCATACTTGCTTCTTGCAGCTCATCTCCATGAGCCACTTGCAAGTACCATAGCCGAGCGAGGATCGCAAATAGACCTATACAGACGAAGACCGCAAATATTCTAACACGGGCAAGGTCCGGTACACGTTCTGGGGCATCAATCATCGCTTACTGACCGTTACCCTCTCCAGGAGGTGCCTTGTGTGTTCTACAAGGTCCAGGAATATCTTTCCGACGCATTCTGCGTTGAACCACGGTATCGCACCACTTATTTGCTTTTCGGCCGCTGTCCGCACAAATTCCGACCGACACCATCTCGTCACCCGGGTCGGCGCGACGAACAACTGGTACTGCCAACTTGCCCGAAGGTTCAGAACCACCAGGACCGCTGTCAGGGCGAGTTGAGCGAGGAGCACCTGTTCGCATAACTGAGGATGGGGATGTGATTTGTCGATCAATACTTGTCGAAGGCGTCACGCCCGTGTTAGCACCCGAGGGAGGTGCGCTTGTAACGGGTGCCGATGGAACAGGTGACACCTGAGGTACATCGTTTGCCGTTGCAGGGTCTCCCGTTGGCACCGTGACATTAGGATTAGCTGGCACGGTTTCTTGATTCGGACCCTTATCTACTCCAGTCGGCTGTTGAATAGCCGAAGGCAGTTTCTTTGGATCGGCTAATTTTGACGCTTCCGGTTTAACTTTCACGATCTCGACAGTTACGGCTTTCTCAGTGGATTGTGCCGCCGCCTGTTTAAGTTCCTCAATCTGCAACGGTACAGCCTTCAGCATAAAATCTCGCCATATAGGTGCGCAGAGTTGACCACCCGTGGTTCCGGTCATTTCCATATATGGCTCTTTGCGGTCGAGCTTGCCTTTTTTGTTCCGGTTTTCGTGAGCTGCCCAGATGATTGTGACCAGCTCAGGAGTATAACCTGAGAACCAGGCATCTAGGTTGTCGCTGGTGGTACCCGTTTTTCCATGTGCATTGGGAACAGATGCAGCGGCAATTCCGGTTCCGCTTGTGACAACTTCTCGAAGTCCCTCATTAATTTGTGAGAGAGTCTCTGGCTTCAAATGGGTATCGTCAATTTTTACCGTGTTCTCAAACAGGGTGTCGCCATTTGAATCAAGCACTTTCGTAATACTCATCGGCAAAGCACGTTTTCCGTCATTAGCGAAAACACTGTACGCAGACGCAATTTCAATTGGCCTCACAGCAGTGGATCCTAACGCAATAGGCGCATAGGGTGCAATTTTTGCTGTAATACCCAACTTATGTGCATAGTCGATGACTGTATTAATTCCGGTGTCCAACGCCACTTTTACGGCGATAGTATTCGTGGAATTACGTAGGGCAGATCGAACAGACATATAGCTGTACGAATACTTGTTATTGTAGTTCTTGGGAGCCCACCCTTCCTGAACCTTACTAGGATCAAGCTTAGGATCGTCCATATAAGATTTATCCAGAGTTGCAGCGTCAGTGTCAAAGGCTGCAGTATAAACGATCGGTTTGAAGCACGACCCCGGTGGCCTCGATCCCTGGGTAATCACGTTAAATTGACTTGTCTTATAATCGAGACCACCTACCATCGCCTTAATGCCACCAGTTTTTGGATCGAGGCATATCAAAGCACCCGCATTCGCCATGTCACTGTGACGAATGCCATTACGTAAACTCAATTCTGCGTTCTTCTGTATCTCTGAATTCAGCGTCGTAATGACTTTTAGACCCCTGTAAACTTCGTCTGGACCGTATGCCTGAATAAGCTGCGCCATCACATAGTTGACAAAGTAGTGGGCACCATATATGTGGCTTCCACTCGGTGATGGTTTGAAAACCTTCAATCTCGTTTTGCGCACTTCATTGGCTTCTGTCTGAGTGATCTTCTTGGCCTCGACCATTCGTTTCAGGACCAAATCACGACGGACTATCGCTGCATCAAAATCTTCTGAAAACTTCTTAGGTCTTTGGGGAATCCCAGCAAGGAAAGAGGCTTCTCCTAGTGATAACTGTTTGGCAGACTTATGGAAGTAAGAACGCGCCGCTGCTTCACAGCCATAGGCTCCATTTCCATAATAGATCTGGTTGAGGTAGAGCTCCAAAATCTCTTGTTTTGAAAATGTCTGCTCAATACGCATTGCCAATATAGCTTCTGCGACTTTGCGACGCAGCTTTTTTTCACGACCAACACCCAATTCATTGATATTTCTCGCAAGCTGTTGTGTGATCGTGCTGGCTCCTTCTCGCATTTCACCACCGGCTACGTTGCGGAAAATAGCTCGCACCACGCCATGCATATCCACGCCACCATGCTCATAAAACCGGGAATCCTCTGTAGCGACGGTCGCATCAACCAGTATCGTTCCCATCTCCTCCAACTTTATAGGTCGACGATTCTCCGCGACAAGCTCTGCCATCTTCGTCTTACCGTCTGAATAATAGATGACTGTGCCTTCCGTCGGCTTAAAATTGCCAATGGTGGTCAGAGAAGGAAGTTTCTTCGATTCTTGAACAAAGATAACCAAAATGTAGACCGCGCATATAGCTATCAAAGAGAGGATGCCAAGCACAAAGAGGGAAATCCACGTCTTAATACGCTTCTTTGTAGAAGCGGAGCGTGACGAATTACGGCCTCGTGATCCATTTGCAGGTTGTGAAGTTCGATTAGCCATAGGTGGCATTATGAGCCTGATTCCAAAGGAGTGTCAACGAATATAGCAAGTTTAATGAAAGTGACTTGCACATTAGAGCAACCAATTTCACACTACTATATCATGAAATACGGCAAAGTGGGCATAATTCGTTATCGGTCTGGTGTAGCGCAGTACATCCCAAACATATTTTCCAGCCATGATCTTGCCGCCATCGTCTAATCAATCGGTTTCGAGTAACCCGACGCGTAATAGCTTCACGAAGTTTTTCATCCGGTATAGATTGAGTGACATTTAGCTCTTCTTGAAGAATAGCAAGCTCCTTCTCGTCAAGAATTATGCTTTCTAACTCCTGTTCGGTGGGATCACGTTCTAAAATTGTGCCGACTCTTCCAGCAACATTGCCGATAGAGAATCGAATGTCCTTTATGAACCGACCACCCAACTTTGCATTAAGCTTGGGAAGTATCTTGCCCTTCAGCAAGATCAATTCCTGTGACCAAACAGAGTGGACTACAGAGACGTGTAAAACCCCATTAACGACCTTTTCTGCCTCGGAGGCAGCAGCAGCATCGGTACCCACGACTTCTGCCCAATAAACAGCTGCCATGCCCTGCCAAACTTTCTCAGGTGTAGACAGGCTGTTAACAGTTGCCTTTAAAGTCTCTTCTATTCCAAAGCTTTTGTTCAAGTGGCCATCCTTGACCTAATTACAGTTAAAAGTAGGCTTCGGGTTACACAGAGACATTTTCTCGTGTGTAGGTTCCCGAACGAATTCTGTAGATAGCAGCACTCTCAAGAGTTTTGTCGCCAAATGCGTGAAGTTCGGTGCAGGTAATAAACGTCTGACCTTTGCCAAAAACACGGCTTATCAATTGACCGCGGCGATAGTCATCGAGATCTGAGAAAACGTCATCCAACAGTATTACTGGCGGTTCGCCAACATATTCTTCCATTAGACGAAACTCAGCGAGTTTTAGTGACAAAACGACTGTGCGCTGCTGACCCTGAGACGCAAACGACCGCGCGTCAAGCCCATTGATCAAAAATTGCATATCGTCACGTTGGGGCCCTACCAGGGTGACGCCACGTCGTCGTTCTTCATACCTAACCTTTTGGATCGCCGCTTCAAAATCTGCTTGAAAGCCGTTTCCGCCGTTTGAAACATTAGGCTGATACCGAATTTCCAGACTCTCTTTGCCGCCGGTCAGCTCACCATGAATCTCATTGGCAATGGGTGAGAGGTTCTCTACGAAGAACTTCCGTTTCTCCATTATTGGTGCCCCAAACTGTACAATCTGCGCATCCCACGCTTCCAATACACCAATATCCGTATGTGGTCTCTCTCGTAGTTCCTTCAGTAATCGATTTCTCTGTTCCAGTGCCTTCTTATAGGAGGATGAATCGATAATGTACTTTGGGCTGATTTGAGAAAGTTCAATATTAAGATAGCGTCTGCGAACCGATGGGTCTGCCGAAACGATACCGAGATCAATGGCGCAAAAGAGTACTACATTGAGGTTTCCGAGCATGTCGACAATACGTGTCTTCTTAACTCCATTAACTCGAACACTTTTTTTCTCGGTCTCGTGGAGGTTAATGTCGATTTGAGCTTCATTCTGTTTTACTCGATATATTTCCGCAGAGATAAGAGCGGGCAGCTTCTCTTCCGGGGATTGATGTCGAACCATTTCCGACTCATCGCTGGCTCGAAAACTGCGAGAGGTTGCAAGTAGGTAGATCGCCTCAATGAGAGCACTTTTGCCCTGAGCATTCTCTCCAACAAGAATGTTAACTCCATCAATAGGTTCTATATCCAATGACGAATAATTTCGAAACTGAGATAGTTGAAGTCGTTTTACAAACATTTTATAATCTAAGTCTCATTCCAATACATTTTCATCAGAGAAAAACGGAAACCTTACAAGTCAAGAATTGGTGGTAAGGTCTTAAGAATCTTACACCTATATATATAAAGTCTGTTGTTGTTGTGAAGATGTGCGTTCGGTGCGTCACGATTTTAGGACTGTCCGGTAAGGGATAAATAGTATCATCTTTTGATCCTTTGACTACCGTAAGAAGTAAGGCTTCAGGCACTCG
>CAISOI010000617.1 GCA_903886985.1 uncultured Chthonomonas sp. | reverse complement strand
GGCTGAACGTCATGTCGAAGATCCCACCGATGTAGAGGTGGCTCTTGATGATCCCCCAGCAGGTGAAATCCGGGGTTGTGATCGTCGTGACCAACTTACCGGTTTCCAGATTCCAAATTCTTACTTCCCCCATGATGTTCGCCGCCGCGATATGCTTGCTGTCCGGGCTGAACGCGACCGAAAGGGTGGGTGGAATGTGCGGAAATTCATGCTTCAGTTCGCCGGTATTGGCATCGTAGACCTTGACGCTGGGTTCCCGCTCGGGCGCAGGTTCGTATTTGTAGCCACCCGCCATGTACTGACCGGTCACCGTCCCGACCATTTTCTGATCAGGTGAAACACGCATTTTCCATGACCAGAATTTGTGGGCAACGACCTTTCGGATCGGCTTGCGGGAAGCTGCATCGAACCACTGTAACGCGCCGTCATACCCCGCCGAGATTATCGAGCCATTTGCCAAATGCTGAACACCACTGGCATAGCTATCATGTTTGCCGAGAATCTGCTTTTCACCGCTCGCAAGGGACACTTCGTAGATACCTCCGTCGAAGCAGGCGGCGTAGAGGCAATTGCCAACCGTGTCCGCATCCAGCGCAAGGACAGCCGTCGGCAGACTGATCGACTTGGCAGCGACCAATTTGACTTCAAGATTTTCAGGGAGTTTGAATACCGAATTCGAGATCATGCGAGCACCTCCCGGATCGGTTCGGCGTTATCCTCAACCCGATGGAATGTCGCAAGTTCGGGGTCTTCATATTCCGCATAGGGGTCGATCCCAAGTGCCGTAAAGATCGTTGCAAAGAGGTTCTTTTCGTTGAAAGGTTTCTCGATAACATCGATCCCGTCGCTGTCCGTCGCCCCGACGACCGCGCCCTTTTTGATTCCACATCCCGCCATCGCGAGACTCCATGCATCGGGGTAGTGATCGCGGCCGCGAGACGGATTGAGCCATGGCGTGCGTCCAAACTCGCCCATCATCACCACCAGCGTTTTGTCCAACAGACCGCGCTCTTCAAGGTCCGTGATGAGATTGAAGATGATCCGGTCGACCTCCGGTACCAGCATCTGGTATATCTCGTGTTGGAAAACATGGCAGTCCCACGGCATCCCGTTTGAAACCATAACAAAAGGCGCACCATTTTCCACCAGATTACGTGCTAAAAGAGTGTGCAGACCAAATGTCCCAGGACCGTATCGCTCCCTATCCTTCGGCTTCACTTTTTCTAGATCAAACAGGTCCGCACAGCTCATCAAGCCTTTGACGCGGTCAAAAACCGCATTCTCCGAAGCTGCCGCAGCGCTCTTGCGGTCGTTCTCATATTTCTTGGTCAGGAACCGACGTAGCGCTTCCCGCTGTTCGACATCCTGCGCGCTCATCTCTGCAATGCGCTTCACATTATCGAGCCGATATTCGCCCCCAGCCCGCACGGGACCATATTGCGCCCCGAGCCAACCCGCCCAGTTCCCCGCTTTGAATTCCTTATATTCGTTACCCTCTGGACAAGGGTCGAGAAGAACAAAATTCGGTATCTTCGTATCGACTTGACCAAGCTGTTGTCCCAGAATTGAACCAATAGTCGGTCGCACAAAAGGTGCGCGGGGTTCCGCGCCGCGCTGAAGCATATCGATGGCTTGAAAGTGTTCGGAGGGCTTAGTCTTCATCGACCGGATGATCGACATCTTGTCTGCTATCGTCGCGCAGTTCGGCATCAATTCGCTGAAATTTACGCCAGGTATCTTGGTGCGGATACTTCGAAACGGACCGCGATAGATGCTGTCCGGCTTCGGGTCCCACGTCTCAAACTGACTCGGAGCTCCACAGAGCCAGAGCAGGATACAGTGCTTCTGCTGTTTCTTCGCCTGTGCTGCAATATCTGGAATCGAGAATAGTCCATTCCAGCTCGCGACAGAGGAAGCTCCCGCGCCCATCACTCCTTGCAGGAAGAGGCGTCGGTGGATCTTGTGCTCGTCGGTGGAGCAGACACCGTCAATTTGTTCAGGATCAGTTTTCATTTGTGTCTCTGTTTACCTTGAATCGGTTCCGTAGTGTAACTGCGTCAATCTCTATGGTTTTCGCCAGTGAGCCAAGGTCCAACCAACGGGGATTGTTTTTCCCAGTAGCCAAAAGTTTTCTCGGAGTCCGGGATGCTGAATGGATATTGCGGGTCTTCGTCGTAAGTATAACCAAATGTCCCTGCATGCCCATAGTCCTTGGTAACTATTTCAATGTGATACTTGCCGCTATACCTTCTAATTGCGATCACCAATCCTTCGTGATGATTCACGATCTGGCTTCGATTTGCAGCACCTAAGGTTGTGTTTCCCCAGCTTCTGTGCGACATATAGTCCTGTCCTGTTCCGGGGGCAATACTCTTTTGTTTCACTGAGTCCACAATTTGATTTAAGTGGCGCATTTGAAAAAAGTAGTCAGTTCGTCCAGGAAACAGAGTGAAGAAATACCAAATGATGATCAAGCATATCACTAACGCGAACGTATACCATTTCCATCGCGTCTTCTTCGAGACTTTTGGTTCGGAATTACTCATTAGCTTAGAATTTTACACGGGCTGGTCACCCACCGCCGTCGACTACTTTTGGCTCTTCCACATGCCAAGCCCTATCACGATCATGGCAATTGGAAGCACCACTGCCAGAATCAGGTTTGGCTTTCGACCGTTCATCGACATCACATCTGCCGCCGTATCAGGTTCCGATTTGATGTATCGCACAGTTACTTTTGAATGATCTTGCAGGGAATTCCAATCGCTCTCAGCATAATTATTTGTGATGGAATGCTCACCACCGCCCTCATCCTTGAACGAGATATCCGCCAAATACGCCGGTCGTCTACCAACGTCGTTTGTCGATTTTGAGACTACGGTTCCCGTTGTCTGAACAGACTCATTGCCGTAAAGTCGATTTTTTCTCGGTATATCAAAGGCTACGAAATAGATCGCAAGGCCAATTCCAGCTGCGAACAGCGCAATACCATATCTGTGGAGATACCCTTTGAGCATAAACATTTAGTGATTCACCTTAAATTCGGCGCAGGTTAGCAGCGCCCAGAGTAGATTTCGCACGCCCTTCTCCCCCGGTTGGGAATCCAGCATAGTCGAGCATTGTAGCAATTCAGGAGCATCTGGCAGGCGTCCCAAAACTCTCTCAAATGCTGCCCGGACCCGCGATGGATTGTCTTTCATCGCCACAAGTTCTGACGCCGTATTTCCCGGAGTAGGCCTCAGAAAATCGTCCAAAACCTGTGAATTCGTCAAAAAGAGAGCCTGTTGAAGTGATGGCGCATAAGTATCCGGCAACAGATCGGGAAAGGTAACGACAAAGGTGCGCTCCAGAGTTTTGAGTGTAGCGTCATCTGATTTTGCACCCGCCGCTATGGTGAGCGAATGAAACAGCTGTTCCGCAGAGAGCGGCTTGTCCAGCGCGCGAGCAAAGCTCTCCGGCAG
>CAISOI010000616.1 GCA_903886985.1 uncultured Chthonomonas sp. | reverse complement strand
TTCCCTACACGACGCCTTCCGATCTACCCCTGACTAGTCACGGCGCAGATACTACCCAGGTAGATTTCATAGTTACAGAAAATAGAGGAACGAAACATAAGTGGAGTGTTGCCGATCTTGTCGCAGACTTCCCGGGCAATAATCCCCAGAGCGATAGATACGGAAATCCATCCGTTTGGTGCTTCCTTGATGCACAATTGGGATTTCAATTGATGCCTGAGAGTCTATCAAAAATTGGCGGTCAAACTGCTCTCCGCGGCTGGCAAAACGGTGAGACACCGTCAGTATTTGTGAACAACTCGGACCAATCGGTCTCAATCTGGACGAAACTTCCACCGAAATCGTTCTTTATGCACCCCGGACCAAAGGGTCCAGTCGCAATATCATGGCTCAGCCCAATAGACGGTGAAATCTCAATTGAGGGGGGATTGAAAGACGCTGATCCTGGCGGACCAGATGGAGTTGGCTGGAAAATTGAGAAATTCACGTCTAATAGTAACGAGCCAACAATTGCATCCATGTTCTTAGCCCAAGCTGAAAACACATCTTCGCTACGAACGACCAAAGCAAGGATTGCGGCAATCAATTCTGAATTGGAAGTGCCTATGGCCTACGCGGTTTCTGAAGGAACCGCAAAAAATGCACTTATCCAGAAGCGCGGCGAGCCGAACGACTTAGGAGAAGAAGTTCCACGTAAGTTTTTGACCGTTCTTGGCAATCAAAGAGTGGAAACTACAAACACTAGCGGGAGACTTGAACTTGCAAATTGGATTACCGATCCCAAAAATCCACTAACTGCGCGTGTCATTGTGAACAGAATTTGGCAATGGCATTTCGGGAAGGGTATCGTGAAATCTACAAATGATTTTGGTACACGTGGCAGTTTACCGACTCACCCGGAACTTCTAGATTATCTAAGTGCCGAATTCTTAAAGAGTGGTTGGGATATTAAGGCGCTCAATCGATTGATTATGACGAGCAAAACATATCAACAACAATGTCGCCTCAGTGCTGGGGCTAATAATGCAAATCAGGACTATTCTGATCTTTACACCTCGTTTCCGCGCCGACGACTGAGTGCTGAAGAGATCCGCGATTCCCTGTTGCGTATTAGCAGTGAACTAGATCTAACGCAGGGCCAACAACATCCGTTCCCTCCAGAATCGAGTTGGAACTTTACCCAACATTCGCCCTTTGCGGCAGAATATTTCAGTCCCAAACGAAGTGTTTACACCATGCAGAAGCGCAACAGACCCAATCGCTTTTTCACCCTTTTCGATGGAGCAGACCCAAATGCAAGTTCTGCGGTTCGCGATTCTACTACGGTGCCAACTCAATCATTGTTCTTTATGAATGATCCATTTGTTCATAATTGCGCTGAAAAATTCGCAGAGAGAATACTGACTTCATCACCTGTGGACACCAAACGCTTGGATTACGCCTACTTGGAGGCGTATGGACGTATACCTGCACCGGTAGAAGTTAATGACATACAAAAGTACAAAAATGACCTTTCGAAACAACTATCCAACTTGGACGTCAAAGAGCGTGAAATCCGCGTTTGGCAGTCAGTCGCTAGGCTCTTGTTGTGTGGCAATGAGTTTGTCTACATTGATTGAGCCGGACTTAAAGGTACTTGGAAATGGATAATCGCAACTCAATACCGAGACGTCAGTTGATTCGTTCCGCAGTTGCGGGCAGCATATTGATGCCTGGAATTTTGCATGAAATGATTGCCAATGCACAACCACGCGAGAGCGTGGATCCGCTTGCGCCCCGCGCTTCCCACTTTCCTGCCAAAGCAAAGCACGTTATCTTTTTGTATATGACAGGTGGTGTTTCTCATGTCGATACCTTCGACCATAAGCCTCGGTTGTTCAAAGATGTTGGTACCGAAGTCAAGTTGGACCACCCTGAGATCAAGAATCGCCCTGGATATGAACGCATTTTCTTGAAACGACCGCAATGGGATTTCAAAAAGCACGGACAATGCGGCATCGAAGTCAGCAGTCTCTTTCCGCATCTTGCCGAGTGTATGGACGATATTGCTTTAATCCGTTCCATGCGAACAGATCACTCAAATCATTACAACGCTACTCTCGGTATGCATACCGGTTCCTTCAATTTTGCTAGACCCAGTTTGGGAGCTTGGCTGAGCTATGGACTAGGTACTGAAAACCGAAACCTGCCATCGTTCATTACTGTTGCGCCAGCACAGACCTATGCAGGGTCGCAAGTTTATGCTAGTGACTTTCTACCTGGGGCGCATCAAGGCACTTTGGTCATCCCGGGCAAGGAACCCGTCGCTGACGTTTCACCACGCATTGATCTCAATATGCAAAAGCAAGAGCTTGCTGCCCTTAACCTAATCAACCGTCGCCATTTGGCGGACAGAAACGTGGATCCACAATTAACTGCACGCATAAAGACTTTTGAGACCGCTTTTGGGATGCAAGCTGCTGTTCCGGAAGTACTCGACTTTTCTCAAGAGTCGGACGCCACCCTGAAACTGTATGGATTGAACCGGAATACAGATTCGGGATTTGGCTGGCAGTGCCTTGCTGCACGACGGTTAATAGATAAGGGAGTTCGATTTGTTGAACTCATCGACACGGGGTCTTCCGGAAATTGGGATTCACACGGTGATATGATGGACCACGCTCGTTTGGCAAGAAATGTAGATCAACCTATAGCTGGTTTGTTAAAGGATCTAAAAGCAAGAGGACTTCTGAACGATACTCTCGTTGTATGGACAACCGAATTTGGTCGTACTCCGTTCAATAATCGAGCTGACGCTCTAGGACGCGAACATCACAATTGGGCGTTTAGCTCGTGGATGGCAGGAGCTGGTGTTCGACCAGGCACAGTGTATGGTGAAACGGACGAGTATGGAATTCGCGTTGCCAAAGATGAGGTTCACGTACATGATTTCCACGCCACAATACTGCACCTAATGGGCTTGGATCACACAAAACTGACTTATCGGCACAGTGGGAGAGATTACAGGCTTACCGATGTTTACGGCAAAGTAATTCCAGATCTCTTGGCCTGATAAACCCAACCAAGACGCGCTCACTATTACCGTGAGCGCGTCACATTACCTTTAGAGGTTGGGTGCTTATTCGGGGGGATTTGAGGGTACACCACATGCAAGATAGCCACCGTCTACAGGTAGTGTCACTCCCGTTACAAAACTCGCAGCATCGGACGATAGATATATCACAGCCCCCACCAATTCGTCAGGCGAGCCATATCGGCCCATCGGCGTGTGATGCTTAAACCATGTTCCACGAGGCGTTCCTTCAATCATACTTCTGTTAAGATCGGTCGGGAATAATCCAGGAGCGATAGCATTAACACGGATGTTGTATTGTGCCCACTCAACAGCAAAAGTCTCAGTCATTTGCATCACTGCAGCTTT
Source organism: uncultured Chthonomonas sp. (assembly GCA_903886985.1). Lineage (GTDB taxonomy): Bacteria > Armatimonadota > Chthonomonadetes > Chthonomonadales > CAJBBX01 > CAISOI01. The sequence continues at coordinate 1,644 of CAISOI010000616.1, read as the reverse complement.
ACTTGCACCATATGCCGCGACCCAGGACCATCCCATAAAACTGGCAAGACTCGCTACATTAACAATCGCACCGCCCTTCGGTTGTTTGCTCATCACTCTGGCCGCGATCTGATTAGATATGAAAGTACCAGTTTGATTGATGTTAATTACTCGATTCCATTCGTCGAGTGTCATGTCAATTGCTGGAGCCCGGGATGTCACCCCTGCTGCATTCACCAGAATATCTAACGCGCCTTCTTTTTCGACAATTTCGTCTACCACTTCTACGAGGGATTCCTGATCCGTAACGTCGGCGGTATAGCCGTCACATTGAGTATTAATCTGCTTGAGCGCCCGCGCGGCTTCAATTACTTTTGCAGTGTCTCGCGAACATATATGTACGATTGCTCCGGCTTTGGCCATGCCCTCAGCAATGGATCGCCCCAAACCGGTAGTCCCACCGGTAACCAAAACAACTCGACCAGCTATATCAAAATTTGACAATTCGTGTATGCAGCCTCCTGTATAGATCTTCCAATTACCACTATGTTATTGTAGAACACACTCGCAACATGACTTCAATGATAGGTGCCCATTTAGGCTATTGAGTTTCCAGCACAGATTGCGCTTCAAATGGATTTACGTGCCAATTCTGCTAAACTCTTAACACACTGCTCCGTTCGGTGAACACATCTACTCGACAAAATTAATCTTTTCAGAACATTAGCAGGCGACCAACACTACTGTGTGGCTTACTCGATTAGCAATATCTCGCCCTATAGTCATCTGGATGACGCTCATTGCGCTCTCGATACTTGGGACCATCTCCTATTTCCGGTTGCCCGCTGAACTCAATCCGCGGGTCGATATTCCCACCCTCACCATAACAACTGTATATCCCGGTGCTGGCCCACAAGAGATAGAGTCGCTAGTTACCAAACCCATCGAAGACGCTGTTGGCTCGGTATCTAACTTAAAGGACGTCTTCTCTAGTAGTCAAGATTCTGTTTCAATTGTCAGCATTGACCTCAATCTTGGTTCAGACCTTGATAAAGCAATTGCATCAACACGGGAGAAAGTCGAAGCCATCCGAGCATCGTTACCCAGTGAAGTTCGGGCACCGGTCATTGCCAAGCTGGATATCAATGCCCAGCCGGTGCTTTACGTTGCAATAACGGCTACATCTTCACTTCACGATCTCAGAAAATCAGTTGATCGAGATATTCGACCCAAAATAGCACGCGTTTCTGGTGTAGCAACTGTCAATGTAGTGGGTGGCGTTTCGAGAGAGGTAAAGGTCCATGTCGATGCCCTTCGATTACAACAATATCACATCAATATTGAAGATATCGTTGATGGTTTAAAGGCCGCCGGGCGAAACTCACCCGGTGGAGCGATTGTTCAGGGCAACAAAGAGATTGACGTCCGTATGATTGGTGCATTTTCTAATCTCGAAGATATTCGCAAAACTCCCATAGTTTCCCAACAGGTAATTTCAGAAAATGGTGGTCGCGGAAGCTCTGTCCCCCTCACCGTTTCCGACGTTGCTACGGTTACAATTGCTAATGCCAATCAATCATCCATTACACGAGCCAATGGTCAAGATAGTATCGGGATCATCCTCTCAAAGACCTCTGACTCCAACACGGTTTCTGTGGTAAATGC
>CAISOI010000615.1 GCA_903886985.1 uncultured Chthonomonas sp. | reverse complement strand
TTATAGAGTTGAAGTTAAGCGGGTGATCCAGTTGTCATTCAAAATCCTTGTTGCGAAAGGATATTTGTAACCTACTGTTCCGCGTTGGTTTAAGGGGTCAGCTGTACCGGAAGCACCGAGAGGCTTCACGATGAATTCGGCTTCTTTAGCGCCCAATCTCACAACACCATAAGCCTCTTGACCTAGGATGAAGCTTGAGTAAACGTTTGGAGATGCGCCATTGCTATAACCGTTAGTGTTAAGCAGCCACCGGATGTTGCGTGTAGCTCCCCATTCTGCTTCTAGAGCGTTCATTGGGTTCGGGTAATTAGCCGCTGAAATGAAGCTAGAAACAGCCTCAAGATCGGCCTGCAAATCAACCGACATGAATCCCCAGTAAGAACTACGTACAGGAGATGTTCCAAATTTGTTTTCGCCAGGAAGAGGATTGGTCATCAGTCTCGCCTGACCTTGACGTAGAGCGATAACTGCGTTTTGAATATCCGCATCGGTGATCTCAGTTGGCGTGTTACCATTTAGTCCGTTTGTACAAGCGATAGTAGACGCTGTCGAAACCATCATGTCGCGAATAAGAGTGTCGATTGTCAGACCAAGTTGTAACGAAAGAACTTTCGTAGCCTCGTTAAGTACACGGTCTTGTACGACATATTGCACTTGGTCCGTGATCGTACAAAAACTTCCATACCATTGGATTTGCGTTTGGAAGTCAGTAACGGAGAGTGAATCGCCCGGAGGGGTTTGCCCATCCGTGAGAGGAACCGTAGCGGCCGTTAAAGTGCCATACCTACGGAATAGCATCTGATTACCTGAATTGAGAGGAATTTGTCGCTTTTGAGCGAACAGGTCGTAAATAAAATACGGCCGTGCCAGCGTTAGTAGGAGTCTATCGAAATAGGTCCGCACTTCCGGTGGCAATTGGGTTGTGTTAGTTAGAGCCATTGCCTTTTCTCAAAGTATTAGATCCCTTCGAGGTTTTTGCTAGCCATCCGCATGAACTCCTGGTCTGACATCGAAGAGAAGTAGTCGGCCTTACTTAAAGCTCCCTGTCCTCCTGCCTGAGACAAAGTCCCCGGCTTCTTTGAGTTATCAACGATACGCTGCGCGTTTTCGTTACTTGTCGATGCTACCTGACGTTCCTGCATTTGCTGAGCCATCTTACCAAGTTCGTACGCAAACAAAGATTTGTTGCGAGCGCCCTGGATTCCCTCTGCGAGATGCGGTTTTTGCTTCACTAAAGGAACTAGATACTTATCTAGAACCTCGGCATAGTCAGGATGCTGTTGAGCGACTTGTAATTCTTCGAGTCTCGATTGGTACATGGATTCCTTTTGCTCCCATTCCCTACGAAGTTCTCCGACATTGGGAATGTCTTCTTCCTTCATGCCATCCAAGAACCTGCGCTCTTGAACTTGAGGTTGAGGAGCAGGCTGGTATTGCCTGTCCAAATTAGCTCGCAGAATATCAAGTTGGAGTTGATGCTCCCGCTTTTCAGTCTCCCTTTCGGCCTTTATTCGATCGACTTCCTCTCGAAGCGCGCGAAAATGTTCCGCTTGTGGATTGCTATCAGGTTGTTCGCGAGGTGTGTCAACTTCAGATTTGACTGGTTGATCGAGCAACTCTGGATTTACCGGATATTCCCCTGCTTCTTGTTTATAAGAATTCGTATCTACTACTTGCTGACCACCGGCGGCATGATCGTTACTTGCGCCCGCATAATTTTGCATATCGATGTCTAATGACATATTCATCCTTGGTTTGGCGGAGAACGAGTTCTCTTGCGCTCAATTCAGGAAACCAAAACATTTAACTTTGCGCCTTGAGATGCCACACGATCCGAAGCATCGGATGCTTTTTCGGATAGTAAGCGTTCATCAAGGGGTACATCCATAGGTGAGGACAATTCGGGTAAAAACCTAAACTCCCCTTTTGGATGATTCACATACCAAACTAAAATCCCTAGAATCGCCGGAGGCTTATCGTAATAAGCTTTCATCGCCTGTTTGAAGGTGGATCGCCCCATTTTTTTGGACATTCCTTTGTCTTCTTTACACGCGTAAACGATATAGAACGGTCTCACCTCAGATTTTGTGTTGTTGGCAAAGTCCTCCGCCATTTGCATGACGTCCCAACCCCACTTCTCTCGTGATTCACCTATTTCCTGAGCCATTCATCAGTCCCAGTGATAGTCTTTAAATTGCGATTCAATACGACGATGGTCTTCTTTCATGTGGCCTTGCGCTTGCCCGTAAGCAATCGGATCGGCATCGCCTTTGAAATCCATACATCCCCTTCCAGGACGGTCACCTTCACCCATTCCAGGATGTGCCATGGCTGCCATCTCTGGCCTCTCTACCTCATTACGGTACATTCCATGAGAAGATTCCTCTCTCATAGATTGACCAAAATGTTCGTGAGATCCGGAATGATGATGAGCTTTGTGCCCATGTTCGTGTCTCATGTTCCCTCTACTTGTGGTGCATTTTTTTAAGAGTTTCGGCAAGACGCGCACGCTTTCCTATCGTCCCACCTTTTTTTGCAGCCGAAGCCAGCTTTTTAGCCGGGATTGGTTTGCCTTTTTTTGCGCCTAGTTCTTTACGTAATGCGCCCGGATGCTTAATCGCTCCCTGAATCCATTTTTCAGCCATTAGACCGCTCTCCCTCTTCGACGAGCATATTGTTTGTCGCTCTCTAATCTTCGCTGATCGAAATCTCCCGTATCAGCAGAAGGAGGAGGTGTGACATATCCATAAGGCATTTCCTGCTCTAAAACGCGTTCATCTAGTTGTCGGCTGTAAGATTCGGGTACTATTGAACCC
>CAISOI010000614.1 GCA_903886985.1 uncultured Chthonomonas sp. | reverse complement strand
GGACTTGTAACAGGATCAGTCTTTGCCGATCTTGGCAATGACGTTATCTGTGTTGATAAAATAGCCTCCAAGATAGAGATGTTGAACCGAGGCGAAATGCCTATTTATGAGCCCGGTTTAGAAGAGATGGTGTCAAGAAACGTCGAGGACGGTCGCCTGAAGTTCTCTACCGACATTGAAGAGAGCGTCGTAGATGCAGAAGTGATATTTATCTGCGTTGGCACGCCACCCAAGCCAAATGGTGATCCCGATATGTCCTATGTCGAGGATGCAGCCAAGTGCATTGCAAGAGCGCTAAACCGATACAAAGTCGTCGTGAATAAAAGTACCGTTCCAGTTGGTACCGGTGAGTTTGTGCGCGAAATTATCATGACAAACCGTCGCCGAGATGTTGATTTTGATGTCGTCTCTAACCCGGAATTCTTGCGGGAAGGTTCCGCCATCAGCGATACGCTGAACCCCGATAGAATTGTTATTGGTGCGCCAAATCAGGTTGTCGCCATGAAGATTTTGGAGCTATACGCTCCGTTGGAACGCCCCATGTTGATCACCGATGTCGCATCGGCCGAGATGATCAAATATGCTTCCAACGCGTTCCTTGCTACTAAGATTTCCTTTATCAATGCCGTCGCCAATATCTGCGACAAGGCCGGTGCGGATGTCATTCAGGTGATGAAGGGAATGGGATACGATCAGAGAATTGGATCCGCGTTCCTTCAGGCGGGGCTCGGTTACGGCGGAAGTTGTTTCCCAAAGGACTCCCTTGCACTAATTCAGACCGCTGAAAAGTTCGGTTATGATTTCACCCTGCTCAAGTCTGTTGTCCAGATCAACTCAGAACAGACTCCTAAGTTTATCGATCGTCTTGAAGAAAAATTAGGCGGTTTCAAGGGCAAGTCTATTGCGATCTTAGGTTTGGCTTTCAAGCCAAATACCGATGATATGCGTGAAGCAAAGTCCCTCGAGATCATCGAGAGGATTGTTCAATCCGGTGGAATTGTCCGGGCTTATGATCCAATTGCAATCGAGAAGACGAAAGAGTTCATTCCCGAATCTGCGAGTGTAACATTTTGCGAGAATGCCTACGAAACCGCCAAAGGTGTCGATGCAGTCGTCCTCGTCACAGAGTGGAATGAGTTCAAATTCCTCAATCTTGAGCGTCTGAAAGAAGCTATGAAGGGCTCTCTCTTGTTTGATGGTCGTAATGTCTATGACCCAATGCGCATGAAGCGTCTCGGCTTCGACTATCACTGTATTGGTCGATCACCCGCAGCAACTTTGTCGAAATAGACCTTCCGCTAAGTGGTTTTGCCGCACATAATTAAACTATCGCTAACAGGGGACCGATCTTTTTCGGTCCTCTCATTTTGCCTAAACGTGGAGACATTCCATTCAATTTGAATTACTGAAAACTGCATCTGATTCTGCCGCTCGACTTGGCAAATTGACCCTGCCTCACGCCATCGTTGAGACACCGGTGTTCATGCCGGTGGGAACGCAGGCGACTGTCAAAGCGATGACGCCCCAAGAGATAGCGGGAATCGGTTTCAAACTCATTCTCGGCAATACGTATCACTTGCATTTGCGACCGGGTGAGGAGTTGATTTCCCGTGCAGGCGGACTTCACAAATTCCAAGGTTGGGAAGGCGCGCTCCTCACAGACAGTGGCGGATTTCAAGTCTTCAGTCTGAAAGGGCTGCGTAGAATTGGCTCTGACGGAGTTGAGTTTCAATCCCATATTGATGGCTCGCGCCACATGTTCACGCCCGAATCCGTGATGCTGACAGAAGAGCATCTCGGCGCGGATATTATCATGGCATTCGACGAATGTGCTCCTGCCAAGTGTGATATGGACTATGCGCGACAAGCGATGGACCGGACCCATCGATGGGCAGAGCGATGTATTGCCGCTCATGCAGCCGCCGGCGGCAAAGCAATTGGAGGGTGGGATCAGGCACTCTTTGGAATTGTGCAGGGTGCAACGTATCGCGAATTGCGTGAGGAGTCTGCTCGGGTTTTGACTGAAATGGACTTTCCCGGATATGCGGTGGGTGGCCTTGCCGTTGGCGAGACGGCTGAAGAACGCGACGAAGCAACAGACTGGTGTACTGCAATTTTGCCGCAAAACAAACCGCGATACCTCATGGGAGTTGGTACTCCGATTGATCTTTTGCACGCAGTGGAGCGGGGAATTGATATGTTTGATTGCGTACTGCCGACTCGCAATGCCAGAAACGCTCAGATATTGACATCCGAGGGACCAATCAACATTCGTAATGCAAAATTCGTGGAAGACTTTACACCGCTCGATCCTAATTGCCGGTGCGAAGTGTGCCTTCGTCATACCCGTGCCTATGTGCGACATCTATTCAAGGTGGAAGAGATCCTTGGCGCGAGGCTTGCGACCTACCACAATCTTGCGTTTTACGGCAACCTGATGGAGAACATTCGCCAGTCGATCGCTACCAATTCGTTCTTGGAATTCAAACGCGAATTTGAGGAACGCTATTCCCGTAGTCGATCGACAGAACTGGATTTGGAAGAATAGTTAGAGGCGAACGCTTAACGCAGCCGAGTAACACGCTCTGAGCGGATTTTCTTATCTTGCAGCATGTCAAAGATCTCAGCAACAAGGTGCCGCTGTTCGTCAATTGTAAAATCGATTCTGAGTCGCGCTTTTGTAACTTCCTGCCCAGGAGGTACGACCTGCAGGAGGTCTCCTTCATTCAGAGTCACCACACACTCGGTCTCTTCCTCTTCCGTTGGGAGCCAGTAATCATTGCCATTCCCACGTCGCTTCCAACCTAAGGAGAGCCGACCTGCATAACCCACCTCACAAACCGGTATGCTGAACTCCTTTTGACGAGGAGCAACCGCATAAAACCGAGTTTGGAAGCCGTCGGAAGTTGGGTAAGGCGTTCCTCGACGAATCAATAGTTCGTATTCGGTGCGCTGCTTTTCATCGTTAAAGACTTTGATCGCATAATCATGATGGATGATCTGGTCAACAAAATAGCCTGCACCATAAATTGCAGCACCTTTAACGACAGCTTCAAATGGCTCCCAATAATGAACTCGGTGTGCACCAAAAAGCCTCTCGAAGAGATCACGAACCCCAGGAAGAAGAGTTGAACCACCGACCAGCAAGATCGCGTCAATGTCGAAAGAACTCATTCGGTGCTGAGCGTCTTCCAGAGTTGCATCTGCTATACGTTCCATCATTGTGTAGAGCCCACGCGATTGAAGCGTGTCCAAAAACTCAGCGCGACTAACGTTGAGCGGATCCATGCCGGGCATACGGAAATATGTCTGGTCCGTAGTGAGGACTTTGCCAGAGAGCTCTTTTTTGACCCCTTCCGCCTGTGACCGAATTACGCCGAACATCTTATCAGCATGGAAGTTTAACTTCTTGCACGCCATGTCGGTAACCCATTCGTCAACTGTTTCGCCGCCAAGGTTCATCCCACGAGCAGCAATAAGTTCCGCTTTGCGATGTCCAACGCCTTTTGATCGGTCGCCCGGTGTTTGGGAAAGGTTAGTTCGAACTAAAGCAATATCGAGAGTGCCGCCGCCAAAGTCTACGACCAACAAGTTCCGGTCATCCGTTAGGTCCACTCCATATCCAAGTGCGGCCGCAACCGGTTCATCAATCGTTTTGAATGTCTGCACACCCAACTTGCGGGATATGTTATGAAGCTCCATTCGGTATGCTTCGTAACTCTCAACTGGAACCGTCATGGTCAGGTCATTTACGAGTCCTTCTCGACGTGCCCATGCGACAAAGCGCCTCGGAAGATTCCATCGGGGTACTGCGTCCCGTGCCAGTTCGCGCTCACGAATGTTGGTTTCGTTAAGCAATTCTTTCATGAAGACTGTCGCACATTGCCGGGCGGTAATTCCGTTATGGTTGCACTCCGCGACGTGCTGACTGCTGCTGCGTGCAAGGGTTCGCTTGAATGCGCGAGCGAGAGGAGTTAATCTACCAGAATACGTCGCTCGCATTACTTCTTCGGCAGCGAGTGCTTGATGACCTATGTATCCGTTATTTTGGTCTTCAAAGAAGATTGCAGAAGGTACAAGCGGAGTCTGCCAGGCAGGTTCATATTCGCAGATCTTTTCTAAAGGAACTGTTTCGGCATGGGTGCCCATCCATCTTGCGATAAGCGTGTTGGTAGTACCCAGGTCGATAGACCAATGTGTCTGCATTGGGGAGAGAGCATGTCCTTCCGACGAATTTCAAATATACTCAGTTCATGAGTTATACACTAAGATTGGCAATTTTTGTCTACCTGCTTCGTAATATCAGCAAGTTGCAACAAACGTTACATGCTAAAAGCGGTGCGAATTTACCTGAGCGTGTAAAATAGAGAGTAATCCGTGTCTTGACTACGTGCATCCTTGCCGTAGAGGTTTCAGTATTTGTGGAATAGGTCAGGAGACTTACTATGCGTAGCAAGATGTTTAGCTTTATAATTGTTCTTTTATATATGTTGAGATTTACAGATGTACCTTCGTTAGCACAAGGTCCGATTGATCCCAAGGCTCCCGCTGCAATTGTAAACGGAGATGTCATCACTGTTGGTCAGTTCTACCTTCGAATGGAGAACTTACGGTTTTCAGATTTTGTAGCAAATGTTAATCCACTTGTAGCAAAACCAGATACTGGCGGACAAATTGCGTTGAGCAGCTTAATTTCCGGGAGGCTCGTTCTCCAATATGCTAAGAAGATTGGTGTCATGCCCACGGACGCGGAGGTCAATACCGAGTTCGAGGATGCGAAGAAGCGACCGGACATAATTGCTGCTCTCGATAAGAAGAAGTTCACCGAAGCGCAGATCAAAGAAGACATAATTATGCAGCGCGCCTTCTTCAATGTGATAACTCTAAATGTCACTCTCTCTCCCGAAGAGATAAAGTCCTATTACGATCGCCATCTCGAGCTTCAGGGAAGACCGGACGAGTGGAAGGTCCAGGG
>CAISOI010000613.1 GCA_903886985.1 uncultured Chthonomonas sp. | reverse complement strand
TTGATTGGTAACTACGGCGTTAATGAAGACGACTTTGAATCTAAGCAAGTCCAAGTTGAAGGATTCGTTGTTCGAACAACGGCCGATATTCCATCTAACTGGCGCAGTAAAGAAGGAAAGACCATCGATACTTTTCTCAAAGAGAGGCAGATTGTCGGGATCAAACATGTCGATACCCGCGCTGTTACTCGTGCATTGCGCGTGCGGGGAGTTATGATGGGAGCAATATCCACAGATGAAACCGCAGAAGGTGTCCTAGAACGACTGAAGGATTCACCGAGTTACGCTGGTCTCGATTTCGCCCGGAAAGTGACTGCGGACGCCCCCTATGAGTGGAAAGCTATCGGGACGGAACGGTACCGTATAGCACTCTTGGATTGCGGCGTTAAGTACAACATCATGCGCAGCCTCGCCAATCTTGGTTGTCACACAACCGTCTTCCCATGTACAACTCCCGCCGAACAGATTTTGGAACACAATCCCGACGGTATTATGCTATCCCCGGGCCCGGGAGATCCAGCGATGCTGGGGTATGTGGTCGAAACGGTCAAGAATTTGGTTGGCAAAAAACCCATAATGGGTGTCTGCATGGGTAATCAACTTCTGGGTTATGCCTTCGGTAGTCGTACTTACAAGTTAAAGTTTGGACATCGGGGAAGCAATCACCCCGTCAAGGACTTGAATACCGGCAAGGTATACATCACGAGTCAGAATCACGGTTATGCGATAGATGGAGCGGAACTCAAAGATGGTATGGAGGTGGCGCATATCAATTTGAACGATGGAACTGTTGAGGGATTGAAGCATAGAGAATTGCCGATTTTCAGCATTCAATACCACCCTGAGGCGTCGCCGGGCCCTATGGACAGTAATTATTTCTTTGAACAGTTTACAAAAATGATAGATGGAAGCTAAGTCCGCAAAGAATGACGAAGGACGGTCAAGGCCGGAGTTGAAACCGGGCAGAGAGAAGTTTCTGCTAATTGCTCTCCTCGTCATTGCGATTCTGATACGGCTTTTTGCACTACGTGCGGACAACTATCAGCGACTAGATTGGAGTGCCGCACTTTTAACAGACGAGGGGTTTTACGCTCATAATGCGCGGAACGTGGTGCTATTCGGCATTGCCCGAACTGACGATTTTAACAATATGCTGGTCTCGCCTATCCTGCACGGCATTCAGGTTCTGGTTTTCTGGTTAATTGGACCAGGAATGCTTCAAGCAAGACTAATTTCTGTTTGTAGTAGTCTCGTAGGTTTGGGCGCGTTTTGGCTGGCGTTGAGAAAGGCATTTGGCGCAAGGATCGCATTGACTGGTGCTCTATTTCTGGCGCTGGATCACATCAATGCGCTGTATAACCGGATGGCATTGATGGACACTCCGGCGGCGGCTCTCGCGTGTATTGCGTTTCTTCTGTTTGTTGTGGCTTCGGAGAAAAGTGACGAGTTTCCGAAACAGTCCAAACGGTGGATGGTACTGGCGGGAGTCGTGTTAGGATTGATGATGGTCACGCGCAACTTGGGGGTCTATCTGATATTCGCTCCACTCGCTGGAATGTATGTAAAAGGAGATTGGCGGCGACAGTTGCCGTGGATTGCTGGTTGGGCAGGTGTGGTTATCTTTTACGCCCTGTTCTGGTATATGCCGAACAGAGCAGAACTCGGTCCGATGAATCACTATTATCGTGTGAATCAGGTTCAGCCGCACTCCTTTCGACATCTGTTGGAGAATATCCAGCACGCCTTT
>CAISOI010000612.1 GCA_903886985.1 uncultured Chthonomonas sp. | reverse complement strand
GAAGTGTTCGGCGCATGTCATCCGCAATATTACGAAGTTCTTGATCACCTGAAGTGTGGCCGTTAGTATTGTTGAACTTATTGAAACCTTCAATATCAATTAACAGAGCGAAGACCTGTTCATTATTTCTTTTTGCCCAATCAACCTTAATTTCCAACTGCTCCTTGAACTTACGATGATTGGAAAGCTCCGTCAATGGGTCAAGGTCGAGCATCGCAAGCAAACGATTCTGGCTCTCTTGCACACCTGAAGACATTTCATTGAAGGCAGATTGAAGCAGGCCCAATTCGTCGTTGCGCTCAACGGGTATCGGTTCCGGCCATTTTCCATTTCGAATCAGCTTTGCTGCAGCAATCACAGTTTCGAGGGGACGTGTTACATGGCGCGCCGCAAGGCTACCCAACCACAGAGCCGCAAAGACTGCCAAGACCGACATAATTAGAAATACCGCGCGAACATTGTGATAGAGGGATGTCACTCTGTCCACTTCATTCAGCACGACAAACCCAGCATTCGAAATGGCCCCGGGTGTTGGCAATGCCGAATAAAAAGAGAAATACTTCTTTCCTGACAAAAGTTCTTGTCTGGGTTTGTCCCGAGGAGCGTGGACGACCACCGGTAGATCTATTGATGATGCTAGCACATGGTCATTGGCAACAAACGCAACCTCCACATTGAGCGTACGTTTCAACTCTTTTGCGAAGGTGGAGTCTATCGGGCTTATAGCTAAAACGGTCCCCAGAATATTCTGCTGCATCTGGATCGGCACGCATACCAGCTGAAATAACATCCCATCTCGAACAATAGTACCGGTCCACATCTGACCATGCAATGCAGACTGAACACCTTCTTCATTTGAACTGATAATTGGCGATCCCAGAGTGTGTCCCATAGCCTTGCCACGACTGTCAGTAATAATTGCACCCCCAACATCCATCTTCTTTAGATAGTCTGCAAGCACATCTGCAATTGTGGCTTGATCAACTTGTTGTGTGGATGGTGTGGTGGAATTCAATCACGGGAGTTCTGTTGCGTTGGTAGATTGGAGCAACGATTTGATTGCAGGAAGACGTGCCAGAGTCAGACTTTGAGCCTTCAAGGAGTCGAATCTTGATTTCAAAAGAGACCCAAGGACACCGTTTGTGGCCGTGACGTCACGCTGAACCGCGCTGTCGGTAGCCATATTGATGAATATCGAAGTTGTTTGAAAGACGATGGTCGAGATCAAGGCAGTTGCACCTGCCACAAGCAATCGCAATTTACCGGATAGCGTGAGGGGCCGCATTGTTCGTTACTTTCGGCTTAGCTGCACAGGGATTTTCTGATTGTTAGAGTCGATGATTACAGACACCGACTTTGGCGCCGCACTCTCCTGCCATACCTGAAGCGTATACTTCCCCGGTGGAATGTCTTTAAGGACAACAGAACCACTCTTTCCAGAAATCCCATAATAGGGCGTGTCGACAACCATGATAAAGGCACTCATCTCGCTGTGGACGTTACAATACATTGCGACCAGCCCTGTGCGGTCAAATTTGACAGTCTTGGTAGACCCGCGCGGATACATGCCAAGATCAAATTTTTTCGCGTGAAAATAGGCGAAGACGTTATGAAAGACAACATCATTATTTGGAAACTCGACTGTTGTCCCAACTGTCACTACAGACACATGCGGCACGAAGGTCTTATCTCTTTGGTCAATGAGATACTTCTTCATTGGTGTTGACTTTGGACCACCTTCGAGATAGGCTACCATGCCTTGAACAGGTTTTTTACCATCGAATACCCCTTCAATGGTAACGTCGGAAGCGAAAGTAGCTGGCCCTGCAGAAGCAAGTATTAGAATCGTGACAGCCTTAGGAAGTAATCTCATTGCATACTCCAATTATTCACATGTACATCGCTTTACATCTTTTATCCTTACTTAATTCATTCAATATACCCACGAATTAGTTGACTTTCACATGAACTTGGTGTGACAATCTATCGAATCAACGCGGTAGAGGAGCAATCATTTTGAACTCAAAGTCGCTTTTCTCAATTTTGCTCTCCACCTACTCGGTGGTCATATCCGGAGTGGCGCCCGCACAGGAGATTGGCAAGCCGACTTTTGAGGTTGATCTCGACACGCGCTCCAGACAACCCGCAACTAGTCACAACTATTCATCGCTCTTTCAGGCTACTGTAAGAACTGTCCTTCCAATTACAGTCGATTGGCGTGCTGATTTCGCTTATGCCCACAAATATGACGAAAACCGCTTCCAGAAAGCGCTAATTCAGTATGAGAAAGGTAATTCAACTTTTCAAGGTGGATTTGTGCGAATGCCTTTTGGCATTTACGATCAACAAGAGACTTATGCCAGCGGAATTATCGACTATCCGCTCGCCCGTGGTGATTACAATCTTAATAGCGTAGATTGGTCCGCTCCAGGGGTCTTTGGTTCAACCGTGATGCAGAGCTTTCAAGTTGAAGTTGGAGCTACAAGCGGACGTGCAGTTGGTATTTGGAATAACGTCAACCGTTTGAATGGTGCGTCAGCGAGAGTGCAGAGGAATTGGGGACAGGCAATTCTGGGCGCAAGCGAGTGGAATGGATATTATGATCCAGGATACGGCTCCCCTCGAAGCGTAATGCAGGTCTCAGGAGTAGATGTTCGATATACTCTTCCACACTTGTTGCTTCGCGGTGAATATATTGTGGGCAAAATTGGACGCGACTATTTGCATGGAGCTTACCTAGACGCTTATTACCACCTACCTAAATTTCAGGCATGGACAGTGACAGGACGTCTGGAAGGATTTCGGCCGACCTCGACTGCTGGATTTGCTAAGCAGGCGACGCTGGGCGTTAAATATGTGGCTACACGAAACCTCACTGCCGCAATAAATTGGCGAACCAATAACATGTCATCTGCTTATCATTCGATTTGGACCCCTGATGCTTCACGGCGGGGAGAATGGTTTGCACAGATGTATTACACGAAAAAATTGTGAGAATCTCCAAACAACTTTATCCCTTTTTCAAACGCTAGTCACCTGTGAACGTGCTATCTTCAATGTCATTCATTCGCGACCACAGTTGCCTCCCTTTTTGCTCCGAGCGTTAGGTCAGGGTTACCCGTTTCCTCACGGCTGACGACTGTCTCAAAATCACACATTTTTGAACAAACCGTTCGTGGGCTTTTGACGGAATTCTACATTTGGTTCCGCGCGGCTAGTAGTGTGACCGATCGGGAAGCAGTTGTTCAGTCAGCTTCCGAGATTCTTGGGGATGGACGCGAACAGCAGATGGATTCGATTTACCCACAAACAACATTCACTCGGAGTTTGTTACTTTTGGGCTATTGCAAGCGCGCCTACGCCTAAGGTTTCTCGATCCCTAATGCCAATGATCTAATTCGCTTGACCATACCCGCTAAACCATTACGCCGCTGACTCGTGACAAATTGCTCCAGCTCAATTCTTTTGAAGAACTCTTCGATGTCAAATGCCAGGATATCCTTTGCCTTTTGACCGGAATAGATCTTTTGGAGCAATGCTATCAGCCCTCTAACGATGTCTGCATTCGCATCCGCCATTATTTGTAGTGCTCCAGGATTTGCCGGGTCAGAGCGACCAATCAGATAGACCTCGCTCATGCAGCCCGGTACCCGCTCAGTAACCAATTTCAACATGTCAAAGCCATGGGGTAGTACGTTACCCATGTCGAGCAGATATTGATTCTTATCCTGTTGATTATCGAAAAAGAGAAAATCCTCTGCAATCAAACTTGCCGCTTCTTTGGGCGATCCGGCAAAGCGCTCTGGCCATTCAACGTTAGAAACCTGTTTAGGAGTCGGATCCGATTTTTCTGACTGTATTTTTCTGAGAGCAACCTCTAGAGCATCGATTTCTTCTCGCGTGTTATAGATACCGAATGATGCACGAATTGTCGCTGGAACATGAAATCTGTTCATCAAAGGCTGGCAGCAGTGATGCCCCGTTCTTACCGCAATTCCCTCTTGATCTAGCTTCAATCCTGCATCCAATGCAGAAATAATAGGGTCTTCCATAACGAACGATATAACGGCGGCCTTTTCTCCAGCTGTCCCAATAATGCGAATACCAGGAATCTCCGATATTCGACTCGTCGCATACCGCAACAGGTCATTCTCATGCCGGCCAATTACATCGTAGCCAATGGATTCGACATAATCGATTGCCGCGGCAAGGCCAATTGCGCCTTCAATGTTCGGTGTACCCGCCTCAAAACGTGCGGGAGCTTCCGCATATGTTGTGCCTTCGAAACTAACACTTTCAATCATGTCGCCGCCGCCCTTATATGGGGGCAGTGCGTCCAATAACCCACTCTTACCGTACAAGACCCCGATACCCGTTGGTCCGTAGAGCTTATGCCCGGAGAATGTGTAAAAGTCGCAATCCAGCTCTTGGACATCCACTCTCATATGTGGAACTGCCTGCGCCCCATCAACAACGGTGATTGCACCAAATTCCTCGGCAATCGCGATCATCTTCGCCACAGGGTTAATAGTTCCTAATGCATTCGAGACATGTACAAATGCTGCAATCTTAGTTCGGTTATTGAACAGTCGTCGAAACTCATCAATTTCAATTTCACCCTCATCGTTAACCGGGCAAACTCGTATTCGCGCGCCGGTCCACTCACACAATAGTTGCCACGGAACAATGTTAGAG
>CAISOI010000611.1 GCA_903886985.1 uncultured Chthonomonas sp. | reverse complement strand
GTCTTCAATCGCTTCCTGAAAGTTCCTGCCCTTCTTTAGAAGTTCTATTCCATGAAGCAGCTTTCTGTTTAGTATTCGGTTTTGGTCCTGAGTCTGTGCCCGTGCGGAGGGGACAAGGACGAGAGAGGCAGTCGTAGCTAAGAGAAATGCCGGTAGTTTCAATTTGTCACCTCGTCAATATGAGAAAGTGCATTCGATTTAGTACCATATAGAGCAATAAACTAAACATCAATTCCGAAATTCGCCAAAGTCAGTTCAAATTGGGTTTACACATTTGCTCTTTAGCGTATTCGTATTCGAACTCACGGAATAAGAATATATTATAAGGGAAGTTCCCACTTGCAAAGGGTTCTTCCTTTGTTATCGCTCAAGAAAGTTTCGGAAGCCCGCCCCAATCACGTCACTTGATTTATAACAAACATCGTGTTATCATCTGTGCGTAGATTCCTGCAACTGTTCCAATGAGCACATTTATGTCCTTTTGGCGCAATATTAACGACTAGATGGTCACCCAAATCGGCCATCGCTAACCTTTTCCTCCAGAGGTACTTATGTCTACACAGGGTATTTGTCGCATTATCTGGGTTGTATCGCTCATCGGTATTTTTGGCTCGCTTATCGCCTTTGGTACCCGCACTTCTAACGCTTCCAAACCCGCCTCATTCACGAGTTACGCCACCTCCGACAAACTCATCAAGGTGGTCTATCCCGAAAATTGGACCCATACTTCCACGTCCTCGCACGATGTGAAGACAACTGCCCTATTTGAAGCCGACGATAATACCCGCCTAGTAGTCGTTGCCGACCTGCAAGGATCTCTTCTGGCAGATATGTCCAAGTCCAACAGCGCCTTGATCCAAGAGCTGTCTTCGAAACTTGGGAGCAAGGTTCCCGCCGATGCCAAGAAATCGCCGTTGGAGACAATGCACGAATTTAATCAATCCGCGATTTCGAGAAAGTTCACCAGTTATGCGGAGGAGCCTGCGAAAAGACAGATGATTGGCAAACTGGAGGCGATGGCATCAGAATTCAGTGCGAAAGAGGCGAGTATTTTCAGTAAAGGCAAACTTGTGGGCAAAAGGTTCACCGTTCTTGGAAATGACAAGATGTTCACCATTTACTGGGTTTGTCTGGAAAAGAATAGTAATGATCTGATCCCTGTCTTTAATAAGATGCTGGACAGCCTATCGCTGGGTGAAGGGAGTAACTGATATGCTCTGCAACGCGTGCGGTATGGACAGCAAGAACACTCATTCCTGCGAATGGTGCCATAAACCGATGGTTGGCGGCAGACAGGGCTCCCAACCGCTGGATCAGACTCAAGCGGTAGCTCCTCCCGTTATTCAGCGGCGTATGTCGCTCACGGGTGAGGAGGTAGAAGTCGCCGTCCCGCCACCATCATATGCTCCACCTCAAGCCTACCAGCCTCCTACGCAAAATGGTGCAGGGCGCCCACCTTCCGTGGTGCCACCCGGCTACAGTGCTGTTCGAAATCTTCCAAGCGGAGCAATCAATCCCGAACTCATGCGTATGGGAACTACAAACGATATGGGGGCTGTACAAAACTCCCCCATGGCGAAGTGGGATAAATGTTTGGCGATGTGCCTGCCAGTGATGCTTATCTCGATATGGATCATTCACAAGTCGCCTGCCAACCTGCCCTGGATCACTCTCGGTGAAATGTTTCTTGTCGCACTTTTTATGGGTGCTTCTGCCGCTATCCCAAGCTATGACGATGCGTTTCTGGATGTGGGAATATTCTTGGTGGTCTGCTTTTTCTTTGGTCCGCTAATCGCCCTGGTGGTCTATGGGATCGTGGGCGCAATAAAACAGGAATTCAATGTGGCAATATTGTCCTTGCTTCTTGGTCACCTCATAGTCCGATTCCTGAATATCTATGTGGCGCTTTCGGTGCAGGACTCGATTACAGGGATGATCTCAGCGGGTGTGCTCGGGTTTGTGGGGATGTTTGCGGTATGTGCTACTTTCGCAGGTTGGATACTGAGCAGCTTCTTCCGGCCGATCAACGAGTAGCCCACATCACTGCAATTGACAAGTAACCCATATGTTGGTATATTTAACTTCGCTCACGTTTGAGCGAAGTTAACGGGGTGTGGCTCAGCTTGGTAGAGCGCACGGTTCGGGACCGTGAGGTCGGGAGTTCAAATCTCCCCACCCCGACCATTTAATTCGACCTTCTGAATTCATTTCAGAAGGTCGTTCATTTTTTAGATGCCTGCGGTTTTCCAGATTGCATCTAGAGACTGTTTCGCCCACGTCGAGGGATTTCCAAATGGCTCCGCCACCACCGGCCCCTCATATCCCATCTGCTTCAATGCACCGAGAAATCCTGCTATGTCGATGACTCCGGTCGCTCCCGGCAGTCCGCGCTGATTATCTATCTGCTCGTCTGCGGTTCTACCCACCACGCCGTCATTCACGTGTACATAAACTATTTGATCCGCCGACAGCTTTGCCAACTCTTCAATTGTCTCGCCGGCGGTATACC
>CAISOI010000610.1 GCA_903886985.1 uncultured Chthonomonas sp. | reverse complement strand
TGAAGAACCAAAGTCGAGATGGATCGTTCCTGGTGCAGGGCATGTTCAGGCGGTCATAGTCGCTCCCGACGAATACGAGAAGCGCATTACTGAGTTCTTCAAGCTCAATTTGAAGCCTGTGGGAAGCAAATGAATCAGCCCAAACGTGCTTGGATACCAATTCTTCTTCTTGCTTTGTCAGCCGTTTTTCTCTGGCGTGTGACAATTGCAGGGCAGGCATTCGTTCCGGCGGGAATGCTGAAATACATTGCACCTTGGTCGACAGCCTCAGAAGCGCGTCCCGTTTGGAATCCACTGATGTACGATTCGGTGGGGCAATTCTACCCGTGGAGGAAGTTTGCGGGGGATAGCATCAAGAGCGGAATGCTGCCGCTCTGGAATCCCTATCAGTTTGCTGGCACTCCCTTCGTTGCCAATAGCCAATCGGCGGTCTTTTATCCCGGAAATATTCTCTTCTACTTGTTGCCCACGGCAACTGCTGCGGGTTGGACGGTTCTGCTGCACCTGACTTTGGCTTCATGGTTCATGTCTCTGTTCTTGGGTAGGCTTGGACTTGGTCGCCCAGCACAACTATTCGGAGGCATCGCGTTTGCATTTTCAACTTGGCAGGTTTCGTGGCTCCATCTGCCAACGTTTCTCTGCACCTCCTGCTGGATACCCCTGTGTCTGCTCTTTGTGTATGATCTCACGCGGAAGCCATGCTTTAAGACAGTCGCAAAATTGGGGCTTACGATCGGCATGATGCTGCTGGGTGGGCATCTACAAATTGCGTTTTACGGACTATTGGCGGTATTGGTTTGGGCGGCATGGCGGTTGGTGCCATCCCGTGCGAACAGCGACGCAGTTTTGAATCGGGGCAGCTCCCTCGGTTTGATTGTCGCCGCGTTAGTACTGGGGTCTCTGCTCTCCGCCCCACAGGTTATTCCCTCGCTTGAATTGTCACGACAATCTCACAGGGTATCGCCCCCGACACCCGAAGGATTTGCCGCTTATTCCGGATACGCAGTGGGAGTCCAGTCTCTCTCAACCATGTTTTTCCCCGATCTATTCGGTAACCCGTCCAGCCCCGATCATCCTTATTTTGGACAGAGCCGCGGTGGCAGCCTGTTTAATTATGCCGAGGGTGCATTTTACACGGGAATTATTACAATTCTGCTGGCGGCATTTGGTCTAAGTGAGCTGCGTCGAAATAGATTATTTGGTGGATTTGCAATATTCGCAATTCTGGCATTATTGATGGCTTTAGGTACTTCGTTGGATGCGCTACTCTATTTCTATGTTCCCGGTTTTGGACAGAGTGGGTCACCCGGGCGATCCCTCGTATTGTGGGCATTGAGCATGAGTGCGCTCTCCGCTTTGGGGGTGGAAACGCTCCTTACAAAAGGATCTCCGGCGTTGAAGCCTATATTCCTTTCAGTGGTTGGAGTTCTCGCGACGGTTGTGCTGTTGGCATTGGTCACTGCGAGTGCCTTACAGCCCGAATTCAAGAGCATGATCGATTGGAATTTCCAGATCATGCGATTTGCACCGATTGCGCTTCTGGGCGTGGGCGCACTCTTTGGAATTAGGTCTGGAAAAATCAATACTCGGTTTGCGCCTGCAGTTCTTTTGCTGATTGCAATCATAGATCTCTTCTCGGTGGGAATCAATTACAATCGCACCGCGGACAATTCTGAGATCTATCCAGAGGTCGAAGCGATAAAGTCGCTCAAATCCCATGCGGGACATGATCGCATCATGCCGGTCAACCCAAAAGGCTTTTCGTTTGCCGGACCGAACGTGGTGCTTCCGCCGAATGGTGCCATGGTGTTTGAACTGCACGATCTACAGGGTTACGATTCTCTCTTCCCCGGTCAATTTAAAGCATATATGAATACCCTTGCCGCGCCGGTTGCGACCGATGCAAGCCCACCAGAAGTTGGGAACATGGTATTCGCTAAAAATAGTGGTAGCCCGTTGGCTTTACAGGCGGGAGTTCGGACTGTGGTTAGCTTGCAGCCAACGGGACTTCCGGGTGAGGAGAATCTCAACGGCGTCTATCTGGCAGATTTGCCGGGAGCGTTGGGGCGCGCTTACCTTGAGGGAAGCTCTCGCTACAGTGTAGTTTGGAAGAATGATACGCCAACTCGGATTGATATTGGTCTTCAAAGCGATGTGGAGGGTAATCTTATCCTGGCGGATGAATTCTATCCGGGTTGGACAGCCACCGTTGACGGCAAACCTGTGAAATTGGAGCGTGCAAATACCCTTTTCCGTGCGGTCAGGGTAACCCCTGGGGATCATGAGGTGCAGTTTCGGTTTGTTCCAGCAAGCTTTTTGGTGGGATTGTATCTCGCCTTAGTTTCGTTTTGCCTGATAGTTTCAATTGCATTTAATCACTTGTTGAACAGGAAATCAAATGCCGTACAAACGGTTTGACCGATCGAAGTTAATTATCGAGCCTCTCGCCGACAGGGCGAATGACTTAACCCTCGCAGCAATTCAAGATTTAGATGCAGAAATTACTCCTATTGGTAATCCCGATCTCCGCACTGTCGTTGAGGCAGTCCAAGCGGCACATGAGCGGGGATCTGCCGTTATTCTCATAATGGGTGCCCATGTCATTCGCCGAGGCAACAGCAGGTTCATTATCGATATGATGGAGCGCGGGCTAATCACGCATGTTGCAATGAACGGCGCCGGTCCTATTCATGACTATGAATTTGCGCTGATTGGCAAGACGACAGAGAGTGTTCCCCGCTATATCCGAACAGGCCAATTTGGAATGTGGCAAGAAACGGGCATAATTAATACAATAGCGAATGCAGCGGTTGCCACTGAGATGGGGTTTGGCGAGGCGCTCGGCACTGCCATTTTGGAGGGTGATTTCCCAAATAAAGAGGTGAGTGTCCTTGCCACCGGGGTGCGCCTGCAGGTTCCGGTCACAGTGCACATTGGTATTGGTCAGGACATTATTCACCAGCATCCAAATTGTGATGGCGCGGCTCTTGGGGAACTCTCATACAGGGATTTCCTGACGTTTGCAGAGTCGGTGACCAACCTTGAGGGCGGAGTGTTGCTCAATTTTGGCAGTGCTGTTATGGGGCCGGAAGTCTATCTAAAAGCTCTCTCCATGGCTCGCAATGTTGCCCGACAAGAAGATAGATCGATCGCGAACTTTACCACTGCTGTTTTCGATCTTCCCGATTTGGGTTCAGATTTCGAGGCGGAGCCGCCGAAAACCGATGCACGTTATTATTACCGCCCGTGGAAGACGATTTTAGTTCGTACGGTTGCCGATGGTGGAGAAGGTTATTACATTCAAGGTGACCACAGGGAGACTTTCCCGTCGATGTGGAAGTTATTGACTCAATAGTCATCGTAAGTTCAGTAGTTTATAGAGATTTTCGATCAACACATTCAGCGTCGCGAGGCGCTTATTGATACTGGGAGTAATACAAATACTAATGCTTCAACAGACACTTCGCCCGGAAGACCGGGTTGTAATTATCGGGGCGGGACCAACTGGACTTGGGGCGGCATATCGCCTGCAAGAGTTGGGGCATACCGCTTTTCATATCTACGATCAAGATAGTCGCGTCGGTGGTTTGAC
>CAISOI010000609.1 GCA_903886985.1 uncultured Chthonomonas sp. | reverse complement strand
GCCTAGCCCGGTAGTGGAGTCTAAACCCATCGTTGCTCCCGCACCAACGATTCCAGTACTACAAACAAATCCAAAGCCCCCGGTCACCGTACAGCCTACAAAAGTAGTTGAGCCGAATAAGCCTGTAACGATCCCGCAACAGTCTTCCATGGCAGATTTCCCTTCTGTGGCATGGGATAGTGGTCGGTTGGTTCGGCTCTGGTCAAATCCGACATCACACGCAAAAGCCGGTGAACATGTCACGATGATGACGCGAGGTGCCAAGCCCTCTGAGCTACCCCTTGTCGCCTCAGCAGGATTCTCGGTTATCTCGGAAGATTCAGATCCGCTGTCAAGCTTCAATGATACTGACATCAAAAGGATGCAGGCAGAAATAACGATTGCCAATGGGTTCGGGCTCGTCTGGGCGGCCAATCCCCATTTTGCATTTCCCAGCAAAACCATAACCGCAGACACTGGATTCATTCCGCTTCGATGCTTGGAACACAATCAACCCATAACTGCATTTTCGCCCTGGGATCCTCTGTTTTATTCGGAAATCAAAAAGGGCTACGACAACCTTGTACGGCAAGTTGGCGAACCTCAAGTCATAGACGTGGGTATTCACGGAGAATATGGTGAAGCGGGACTATTTGCTGGGGCACGATCTTCCAGTACATCCCTGATGGAGGATTGGAAGAAGCGATTTGGCAATACGCATCTTCATGCTGGATGGTGGTGCGCAGATCCTCTGGCAGTCAAATCATTCCAACAGCTGATGATAGATAAATACAGAACTATTGATTCGCTAAATAGCGTCTGGGGCACAAAGTATAGTTCTCCTGATGAGATTACATATCCGAAATCGCCAACAGATGGCTCTCACAGAAGGTGGCTCGACTTTGTTAATTTCTATCGGGGCGCAGTCACGACAATGACCGAACGCACCATGAGGGAAGCGAACCGGATTGCGCCTAGAGCACATTTGTCAGTTCCAATAGGGTTCTCCGATGAGGATATTCGGAAAGGAGTAGACATATCAGCAATTATTAGCTCTCTTAAAGCGCATGATGCCAACGTCCGAAGCACGCACGGTGGTTTCGCGGGATTTGCTGCCAGTCAGGCTGGTATGCTGGGACGTATCGCTAGCGCAGCTATGATAAATGAAGTACCTCTTTGGATTGAATCATCCATTGGAAGCTCCGCCGATCAAACCGCAGAACGGATATTTACAGCCGCCTCGCTGGGTGCCTCAGGTTGGATAGACACTACGGACAACATTGCTCGAAGTCGAGACGCTTATTACCGAATCGGCAAATATCTCAAAACGGACTCGCGAATTGTAGATGTTGCAATGTTCTTTCCAACAACCTCCCAGGCGCTTAAACCGGAATCACCTTTGGCAAAGATATTTCAACAAGGTTGCACTGACATTCGCGATGTGTTGGATTACGCCATCCTCGATGAGCAGGCAGTTCGAGCCAATGGGCTTTCAAAATTCCGAGTTCTGGTTTTGTGGGAAGGATCAGTAATCGAGGCGGATGCACTCGCCAAAATTCGTGAGTGGGTCGAATCAGGCGGAACAATCGTCTGCTACGACTTCGGAAAGATCGAGACGGTGGAGGGCGACAAATCGTGGTCAACAGACCTGTTCGGTTATGCCGGAAAGTTGATCCCAACGAAAGCAGTCTCGAAATTCAACTCGAATGGTCCGCTTGCTAGCAGTTACCGTGTGACACTTACAGATGCTAATTTTGGACTGTTTCTCAGCGGGGATTGGGGTGGCTCAGGTCCTCGAGCACTTGGCAAACTGGTTACAGGAACCGCAGAAATCAATCTGCCGTTGGATTCTTCTCGACACAAGTTAGCTTTCATTCGCGCCATTCAACCCATTGAACGTACCCAGTCACCAAGATACGAAGTATTAATGAATAACATTCTTGTGGGGTACATCGACACTCCGGGGGACATGACTTACACGTTCAGAATTCCTACCGGCATTCACACAGACCAATTGACTATTTCCATTCGGAAGGGAGCGCAATCTGGAAAAACCTCCTCTGGAGCGGGACCTGCCATAGTCTATATTCAAATAGATCAAGAAGGCGGCAAAGTTGCCGCCGACCCGGGACCACCTGTCGGAGGTTTGGAGACTTCGTTCGATCTTCCCAGACTCAAATCCGAGTGGGCAAAGCCATATGGTAAAGGCTGGACCGTATATTTTCCGGGACGTAAGAACCTACTATCGAATTACTATGAATTGATACGATATTTGACGTATCACCTTTCGGATCTGGATCCTTCCAAAAGGGATGCAGTAGCTGTAGATAACGCTTGGGATGGAACATACGCGACCCTCTTTGCGGATCACACGCTCTATTTTAACAGCACCACAAAACCAATAAAACGTACGATCACATTCACTCCGATTGGGCAGAACGGAAAACAAGGTGATGCAATTACTGCCAAACTTAATTTGGAGGCTCACGCGATGTCGTCTGTCTACTTTGAGGGCGCGCCTCAAGAGCTACTTTTTCAATGTGAAGGATTCAAGAATCTTGGCAACGTAAAACCTGTGGAAACGCCCGGTTTCTTCCCGGATAAAACTATCAACAGTGTCTTAATTCCTAAAGACAACATGATTAGCACGAAAATCCAAGTGGATGTACCCGGCACATATCATGTGTTTTATAGAACAACGCGTCGGGGGACTATCGTGCCGGCGGAAGTGGTTATCGATCAAACCGCCTTACGGGAAGTGACGAATCCATTGGGGCGAAATTTTGCACAACAGACTCTTCTCGCGGGCACGATGCAATTGTCAGCAGGAATACACACAATTTCGGTACGCCCGAGAAGAGGAGAAAGTGTGAGAGCAGACTTTGTGTTGCTGACTACAGACAAGAGTGTGGGCGGTTATGGGTTTGCAGCTCCCACTACGAAGTAGATCATCTCAAAATTAACTAAATCATCATCGTAACCGGTGCCAACTATCGGCTCATAAACAAAGGGCAATCATCAATTCGATGATTGCCCGTATACTTGTACCTACTATTTGATTTCTATTTTCATTCTGCCAGAATTCGACTCCATCTTAGGCGTCACAACCGAACCACCTTTAGTTAACTGCACCTTTGTTG
>CAISOI010000608.1 GCA_903886985.1 uncultured Chthonomonas sp. | reverse complement strand
CTGCTCAGGGCATTGCATGACTGTCGCATTGCAATTTGGCGCTCCAACACGTCTGCATGATTCTATCGTGTAGGGTGCGAACCTGTGTGTCCGTCACATGACGTGTTTGGCGCCAACGACCCTGTGTTCGAAAGGCTAAGATTCCGCCTCCGAAATCTCGGGTTTCTCTTAGGATGTACTAACGTTCGTGATTCTCTTAAAGTCATAGAAATCCAAGGAAAGTAAGCCAGACCAACATAGCCACGGAACCTGTCCTCCTCCGTTTAGGTATATGTCCTGGCTGAACGTATTACGGAGCAAGGTAATTCACTGGGAACTACTATGTCCTCGAGAATCCCTATTCCGTGAAGACTGATTGAAACTAAGCCAGAGACAACCTCTTTCTGGTTGACACATATAGGTGTAAAAAGCAGGAACATTGCACAGATATGTCTAAATCGCACAGATAACACCTTATATTTGTCTATCTGTTGCTCTAACAAAAGGAGTCGTTAATGTCCAGTGTCCGTGTTTTAGTTGGCACCCGCAAGGGCGCATTCATACTCACTTCTGATGAGAAGCGCGAAAAGTGGGAAGTATCAGCGCCCCTTTTCGCAGGATGGGAAATTCCCCATATCAAAGCGTCCCCGGTAAATCCAGATCGCATCTATGCATCAGTCTATAGCGGCTGGTTTGGCCAGACAGTTCACCGATCTAACGACGGCGGCAAAACATGGAATCCCGTTGGAAACGAGTTCACCTATGATGGAATTCCGGGAACACACCAATGGTACGATGGCACGCAGCATCCATGGGAATTTAAGCGAGTATGGCACTTTGAACCATCACTGACCGATGCCGATACAGTATACGCAGGTGTAGAAGACGCCGCTCTTTTCAAGTCGACCGATGCGGGAGCGACGTGGACGGAGCTTTCCGGCTTGCGAAACCATACAACAGGTCCCAAGTGGTCACCGGGAGCAGGCGGAATGTGCCTGCATACCATACTACTTGATCCGCACCAGGCAGGAAGAATCTATGTGGCAATTTCCGCTGCAGGCGCATTCCGATCCGATGATGACGGCAAAACGTGGTGCACGATCACGAAGGGATTACATTCAACCTTTCTACCAGATCCTACTGCGGAAGTTGGCCATTGTGTCCACCGAATCGCGATGCATCCGGATCATCCCAATACACTCTTTATGCAAAAACACTGGGACGTAATGCGATCGGATGACAATGGAGACAACTGGCACGAAGTGAGTGGCAACCTTCCAACCGATTTTGGCTTTCCGATTGAAGTCCATCCACACGAACCAGAAACAATCTATGTCGTTCCGATCAAAAGTGATTCAGAACACTTCCCACTTGACGGAAAGCTTCAGGTTTGGAGAAGCAAAACAGGCGGTAACACCTGGGAAGCGCTTACAAGTGGTCTACCGCAAGAGAACTGTTATGTAAATGTTCTGCGCGATGCAAGTTCGCTGGATACTCTCGACTCGGCTGGTATCTACTTCGGCACCACCGGCGGTCAAGTCTATGTGTCGCCAGATTCGGGAGATCATTGGCAGGCAATTGTGCATGATTTGCCAGCAGTTCTTTCGGTGGAAGTGCAAACATTCAAATGAGCCGTATTCGAGTAATGCTGCCGTTTCACCTTAAAAACTTAGCGCGAATTGAGACCGATCTGTTTGTCAATGTTGATGGAGTGGTCACCCCCAATTCGATTTTGGACCGTTTGGAGGCGGACTATCCCATGCTGCGAGGAACCATCCGAGAATTTGGCTCCGGCAAGCGAAGGCCCTGGCTCAGGTTTTTTGCCTGTCAGGAAGATATCTCTCATGATCCAATGGGCAATGAATTGCCAACTGCAGTTCAATCTGGCGATGAACCGTTTATCGTAATCGGGGCAATCGCAGGGGGTTAATCTTCTGTCGACATCGTTCCGAAATGTAGAATGCGCTCCTCACGTGTGTGAGGAGCGCATAATTTTGACTCAGCTTCAAGTATCGATCCAATAGTTATGCTTTTGGATGTTGAGTTAGTATGGTTTCTTGGCGGGTACGAG
>CAISOI010000607.1 GCA_903886985.1 uncultured Chthonomonas sp. | reverse complement strand
TTCAGCGATAGTTTCGTTTGCCTTGACCATCTCGCCCTCCTGCTTGAGCCGGCGCAGGACGGTGCCTTCTTCCATTCCGTCGCCCATTTTCGGCATTCGGACTTCAGCCATATTAACTCCTAAACATGTCGCAATAGTGCGGCGACACGAACAAATACTATTTCGGTTATTAAAAAATCCGCTTAAACAGTGAAGCGGTGTTAAGCCAGCGCGCGCTTCACCGCGGCAATAATGTCGAGGTCGGTTGGGATTGCAGCACGTTCCAAATTCTTTGCATATGGCATTGGAACATCCGCCCCACCAACACGCTCAATAGGTGCATCCATGTAGTCAAACGCCTGTTCGTAGATCCGCGACGCCAACTCGGCGCCAAAGCCCACGTTCTTCCATTCTTCATGCGCAACAACCGCACGATGCGTTTTTTGGATGGACTTGACCACCGTGTCCATGTCCAACGGAACAAGTGTTCTAAGATCGATTACTTCGCAATGGATGCCGTCTTTCTCAAGGGCTTCCGCTGCTTTCAGGCATTTCAGCACCATGTTGGAATATGAAATCAAGGTGATATCCGATCCCTCGGTACGAACCGCAGCCTGACCAAAAGGAATCATGAAATCTGTATCTTCAGGTACTTCTCCACGTTGTCCATAGATTCCAGCATTCTCCATAAAGATCACTGGGTTTGGGTCGCGGATCGCCGTCTTCAAAAGCCCCTTTGCATCCTCCGGAGTGGAAGGCAAAACAACCTTGAAGCCCGGGGTATGTGCAAACCATGATTCAAGAGACTGCGAATGCTGTGCGGAGAGTTGAGTGCCAACCCCTGCAGGTCCTCGAAAAACGACCGGGCATGAAATCCGCCCACCGGACATGTAGGTGATCTTTGCAGCGTGGTTTACAAGCGCATCCATCGCTTCCAGCGCAAAAGACCATGTCATAAATTCGGCAATAGGTCGCAGCCCAGCCATTGCGGCTCCGGTTGCCATTCCTGCAATGCCAATTTCACTAATTGGGGTATCAACCACTCTGCGCGGTCCGAATTTAGAAAGCATCCCTTCGGTAACCCGATAGGTGCCTTGATATTGACCGACCTCTTCACCGCAGATGAAAACGGAATCATCACGCTCCATCTCTTCGGTCATCGCGAGACGCAGGGCCTCGGAGTATCTCATCACTGCCATCTTAGTTATAAACTCCTGAGCATACGCTCTTATGAATAGACGTTTTCGTAAAGGCTGTCGAGCGGCGGTTCAGGACTCGCTTCGGCAAATGCCACAGCGTCATCCACCACTGCTATCGCTTCCTGATCAATCTTTTCTGCCAACTCATCCGGAAGTACGCCAGCATCCTTCAAATAAGCACCGAGTTTGACAATCGGATCCTTCTTCATCCACTCGTGGACTTCGCCCTCAGTTCGATAGAACTTCCAGCCCTGGGTATTGTCGTCGCCGACGCCATGACCAACAAATCGATAGCAATCCACCTGAAGGAAGTAGGCTTCACCCGTTTCACGAATTCGCGCAAGCGCACGCTTGGCGGCATCCCACATCGTAAAGAAATCCATTCCGTCGACGCGTTCACCCGCTATACCGTGAGCTTCTGCCTTCTTAACAAAGTCAGGTTGACCAGTGGATCGGGAAACGGAAGTTCCCATTGCGTACTGGTTGTTTTCAAGAATGTAAAGGACAGGGAGTTTATAAAGACCAACCATGTTAAAGGACTCATGGACGCCACCTTGATTCATGGCACCATCACCAAAGTAACAGACGCAGACGTTCTTAGTGTTCTTGTATTTCAAAGCCCAGCCAACGCCAAGGCTGATAGGAACCGGGCCACCGACAATTCCGTCTCCACCTAAAAAGCCATTGTCGGGATCGATAAGGTGCATTGAGCCACCCTTACCGAGCGCACAGCCTGTGGCGCGCCCCATAAGTTCGGCCATGATTGCACGAGGAGAGGTACCACATAAAAGTGCATGCGCGTGATCTCGGTAGGTACAGAGAATCTTGTCGCCAGGTAATTCCAACTGAGGAATGAGAGCGGTAACGAGAGCTTCTTGTCCGTCGTAACGGTGAAGATAGCCACCCATCTTGCCTTCACGGAATTTACGATAGGTCGATTCCTCGAATCGTCGAATCAAGACCATCGTTTTATAGTGCCCGAGGAGTGTATCGAGCCCAATGTCGCTGGGCGACTTCTCCTTAACAGCCGTTTTAGCCATGTGTTACCTATCCTCCAAAACAACTTTGCGTATCAATAATTATCCACCGCTCTGCGAATTATGCAGTGTAGAGACAGTGTTTGTCATCCTATTTGTGTGATTTAATACCAGAACGTGACGGAAAATCTACCACGTCAGCTTTCAGAGCGCGCGTTAGTGAGCGCTTTCTCAAGGACTTCGACCACCGATTCAATCTCGTCCATAATCTTTGGCGTCGTCAATGTGAAAGTCACCGAATCGCCCGTGAAGCGGTGTTTCTTGAAGAGCAGCATCAGCTTGCGAATAGAGTCCGGCGATAACCGAACATTGGATGCAAACCGCATTACAACTTCTGTTCTTTCACCTCGCACAGAGGCGATTCCTGCACCCTTACATCTTAACCGCAGTCTTACAACAGCCAGTGCAGTCCATACCGGCTTTGGAGGATCTCCATAGCGATCTTCCATCTCTTCCTGAAGCGCGGCGATGTCTTCAACGCTCTTTACATTCGACATCTTCTTATATAGGAAGATGCGTTCCGCTTCGTTTGGCACATAATCGGTCGGAATATGCGCGTTCAAGGGCAAATCGACCGGTGGCAGTATCTCCTCGGTCAGTTCCCCGCCTTTGGCCTCAGACACAGCCTGCGCCAACAACTGACAATATAAATCGTACCCCACGGTGACAATCGCACCCGATTGCTCGGCTCCCAGCAGATTACCGGCACCACGAATCTCAAGATCTCGCATTGCCACTTGAAATCCCGATCCGAGCGCCGTAAACTCCCGAATCGCCGAAAGTCGTCTTTCGGCTTCTTCGGATAGTGCCTTATTACCATTGTAAAGCAAATAGGCATACGCCTGCCGATTGCTGCGCCCGACTCTCCCACGCAATTGGTAAAGCTGGGACAATCCCATTCTGTGTGCAGCATCAATAATCAAAGTGTTCGCGTTTGAAACATCCAGACCATTCTCGATGTTAGTGGTGCATACCAGAATATCGATATCGCGATGATAAAAGCTATTCATCAATCCTTCGAGATCATCTTCCGACATCTGTCCATGGCCAATCGCAATCCTTGCATCTGGGACCATTCGTTGTAGTCTCTGCGCTACATGCTCAATGCTCTCAATTCTGTTGTGAACGAAATAGACTTGTCCATCTCGCTCCAATTCCCGCAGAATGGCGTCCTTCACCAGGTCGTTGTCGTATTCACGTACGTAAGTTGTGATCGGCATGCGCCCGGGTGGCGGATCTTCGATAACGCTCATGTCGCGCAGCCCGGAGAGTGCCATCGACAACGTTCGTGGAATTGGTGTCGCAGTCAGGGTCAAAACATCCACAGATTTTCGCATCTGCTTCAGCCGCTCTTTATGGCTGACCCCAAACCGCTGTTCTTCATCGACTATAATCATCCCGAGATTTGAGAACTCAATATCCTTCGACAAGAGCCGATGAGTTCCCACTACCACATCAACAAGTCCCGCTTTCAGTTCCGTAAGAACTTTACGTTGTTCCGCAGCAGTTCTATAACGGCTAAGTAGCTCCACTTTAGCGGGATAAGCAGCAAATCGTTCAGAGAATGTCAAATGGTGCTGCGCTGCCAAAACCGTTGTCGGACACAATATGGCAACCTGTCGCCCAGCTTCAACCACTTTGAACGCGGCACGAATAGCCACTTCCGTCTTTCCAAAACCAACGTCCCCGCACACCAAGCGGTCCATGGGACGAGACTCTTCAAGGTCTGCCTTGACATCATGAATAGCGTTGAGCTGTCCGCGAGTCTCCTCGTATGGGAAGGCATCCTCCATCTCTGTCTGCCATGGAGTATCTGGACCAAAGGATGGTCGTTCTGCGGATTGCCGAGCGGCGTAAAGTTCGATGAGCTCTTTGGCAATCTCTTTCGCCTGCTCTTTGACCTTGCGAGTTGCCTTTTGCCACTCACCTCCACCAATTCGGTGAACTTGCGGCGGCGCACCTTCACTACCTACATATCGCTGAATTCGATCGATCTGGTCGGCTGGAACGAATAGTGAGTCACCTCCACCATACTGAATATGAATGTAATCCCGCTCAGTGTTCTCGATTTTGCGGCTGACCATTCCCCGATAAACACCGATACCATGATTGATGTGAACCACGAAATCGTTTTCACGCAAATCCAGAATTGTCGAAACAGGTATTCCGCCCGTCGCGCGTTTGCGCGTATGTACTGGTCGAGCCGTACCAAACAACTCGGCATCGGTTGCCACCAATAGTCCGATATCGACAAATTTGATTCCGTGCCGAAGCCGTCCCTCACCAACCAGCAGAGCCGGAGTTCCGTCAAAGGTCGGTCCAACAGGGATATTCAACTCGGCGCAAATCTCTTTGACCCGATGGGGTTGATCAGATATTACATAGCACTGTGCGCCGTTCGCAAGCCAGTTCGCAACTTCCGAAGCAAATTGCGCCAACTGATTTCGATAAGAGGATGTAACCGCGGATGAAACAGCAACTGTTTTCGATGCGGGAAGCTCATGATGGCTCTTCCGAAATTCAGAGAATGTGAGGGTATGGAATTCAGACCCTATACGCCTTAGCCCGTTTGAGCCATCTTCCGAAAAGTCATAGTGCTCAAGAAGCTCGCCACGGTCGACTCTCTTCTCACGAGTGTCTCCCAATTCGGAACAGAGCCTCTCCCAATGGGTCTTTATCTGGCCAGGCTCATCCACAACCACCAATGGCTCTGCCGCCCCCGGAGGCGACGCAGTGTATCCCTCAAGCAGAAAATCGAGTGCGCATATCTCTTCAGGCACGAGAAAGCGCCGATATTCCTCTAACCCATCAAAGAACACGCCGTTAGAGA
The DNA here is from genome assembly GCA_903886985.1 of uncultured Chthonomonas sp. Lineage (GTDB taxonomy): Bacteria > Armatimonadota > Chthonomonadetes > Chthonomonadales > CAJBBX01 > CAISOI01. The sequence goes on along the minus strand of CAISOI010000607.1, from coordinate 1,228 downwards.
TGCGTTGAATATCATCTTCCACGCGCTCCACAACCTGCTCGAACGCCTCTTTGTTCTTCTTCTTGGCATGCTCCATCTTTCTGAGTTGCAGCGCTTCCTTGATAGCAGGTATCGCATTGTCGATCCTATCTGGACGCAGGCGGATTTCGCGCGCGGGATAGACAGTGACATCCGAGATGTTCGCCACAGAGCGCTGAGTGGTAATGTCGAATTTGCGAATGCTGTCTATTTCATCCCCAAAGAGCTCAATTCGAATCGGTTCGTCTAACGTGCTTGGAAAGATATCGAGGATTCCGCCGCGCTTGCTAAATTGCCCGGGACGCGCGACCGTTGTCTCGGACTGATATCCCATTTCCGTCAGGGCATTCAGGAGCTGATCCAGATCGATGGTCTGATTAAGACGGACGGTGAATGCCGTATCCACAATATCCGTCGAGGGGGAAGTACGCTGAAGGATCGACTCAGCGGTCCCGATGACAATACATGGCGTACCGGATGCGAGTCGGGCAAGCCCGCGAATGCGTTCACCCCAGGCACGAAAATCGGTCGCATCATTGCTCAGCCACCGACTCTCGGAGGCTGGCAGAACCATCACATCGTCTTCAGGAATTCCAAAACGGACGAGATCATCCCACAGGCTTTGCGCTTGGTCGGTCTGGTAGGTAACAACAAGAATCTGAGAAGGGCGCTTTTGGTAGACGCGTGCAAGCAGAAGGCTTCTGGCGACACCTGCCAGACCCTCAAATTGAACAGTGGCACGATTGCCATTATATGCAGAAAGCACTGCATCGAACTCGGCGAGCCGATCGATACACTGCGGAAGATCGTGAAGCAGGATATCCAGTACATGACTGTCGATGAGAAGTCCAATACCTCTCATTCCGACAGGACATTATACCTGCCAACCGGAGAAGAGCCCCAAAAAGAAAAGCGCTAAGGTAGGTAACCTTAGCGCGTGGGAAATCCCCAAAGTGTCAGTTTTTGAGAGTGAGAACCGGAAAACCAGCGATGCAGCTCTGCTAGGTCTGAAAAAATTTAATCTCAGGAGAGAGATTGGAACATCTGTGCTTGCGTCTGTTATGGAAAGGATTATGAATCCATACAATTAATGTACCATTAATCTTTTCATGTTCTCTTTTGTGACTCTCAATGTTCTTTGCCCCTAAAGTTCTGGGCGAATCGGAATTTGCTGGGTGTGAGCTCATTGGAATTCAGGTTGATACAATTG
>CAISOI010000606.1 GCA_903886985.1 uncultured Chthonomonas sp. | reverse complement strand
CCCGCTCGATGGATTGTTCCGGTTCAGATTACCAACAAGCCGATGATCAACATGGTCTGGGCAGGCGTAATCATCTCAGGATTAGGCACGTTGATTGCGATGGCTCGTCGCGCCAAAGAAGTAAGAAAAGGGAAATCTGGTTACGAAGTAGAAGGTCAACCGGCCTAAGGTCCAGATCACTTTTGGCATGGAGATGGCTCGAAGGAGCCATCTCTTTTGACATTTCCTGCCGCTTTTTTACTTCTACATCTGATACTGACCTAAATCGCCCTTTTCCTCAGACGAAATCCTGCTCACTTTCTCTTAACTAACTTGCGTGTACCATTATAAATTCTTATCCAAATATCTTGAAAGTCATGGGGCCTTTTAGGGTATTATCAATTAGCACTCCGATGAATCGAGTGCCAAATATCATTACACTATCTCCGGGCATTTCCCGGTGACGAAAAGTTCAATACGGAGGAAACTCACAATGCCGTTGCGTCCACTCGCAACCAAAGTCGTGCTGGAAGCTTCTGAGCAAGAAGAGAAGACCAGCGGGGGTATCTATCTCCCCGATGCCGCACAGAAGAAACCTACCGAAGGCAAAGTAATTGCCGTTGGCAAAGGTCATACTCTCGATGACGGAACAATCCATCCACTAACCGTAAAAGTTGGCGACGTAGTCGTTTACTCCAAATACGGCGGACAAGAGATCAAACTGGATGGCAAAGAGTACATCATCATTGATGAGGATCAGATTTACGCAATCAAGGAGTAGGCTGGCGCGCTGACGTGGGTCATCAATGAAATTGATGCTCATAAACAGATTATCTATCGCAAAGCTCACCTATTTCGAAGGAGATATTAATGGCAGCAAAACAGTTAAAATTTGACGAAGAAGCACGGCGCGCCCTCGAATCGGGAGTTAACGCCGTCGCCAACGCTGTAAAAGTAACACTGGGTCCTAAGGGCCGAAACGTAGTCCTCGCAAAAAGCTGGGGCAGTCCAACAATCACTAAAGACGGCGTTACCGTCGCCAAAGAGATCGAACTTGCAGACCCATATGAAAACATGGGTGCTCAGTTGGTTCGAGAAGTTGCCAGCAAAACCAATGATGTTGCCGGTGACGGAACCACAACTGCTACCGTTTTGGCACAGTCCATCGTTAACGAAGGCCTACGATATGTCGCCGCCGGTGGCAACCCGTTGATGGTACGACAAGGAATCGACGCAGCCGTTGCGAAGGTTGTCGAATCGTTGAAGAGCCAAGCCATCGAGATTAAAGGACACGATGAGGTCGCAAATGTCGCTTCCATCGCCGGAAACGACCGTGCAGTAGGCGATATCATTGCCGAAGCCATGGACAAAGTTGGTAAAGACGGAGTCATCACCGTCGAAGAGAGCAAGGGTACAACCGACTCTCTCGAAGTTGTCGAAGGTATGCAGTTCGAAAAGGGCTATATTTCACCCTATTTTGTAACAGACCCGGAACGAATGGAAGCCAGCCTCGACGGTCCACTCATCCTCATCCATGAGAAGAAGATCAGCTCTGCAGCAGACCTCGTACCAGTGCTCGAGAAGGTTGCAGCCGCACGCAAGTCACTCTTGATCATCTGCGAAGATGTCGACGGCGATGCACTTTCTACTTTTGTCGTCAACAAATTGCGTGGAACCATCTCCAGCGTCGCTGTCAAAGCACCTGGTTTTGGAGATCGCCGCAAAGCAATGATGGAAGATATCGCAGTTCTTACCGGTGGTAAGTTCCTGAGCGAAGATCTAGGCGTAAAACTCGAAAACATCGACCTCTCCTATCTTGGAACTGCTACCCGAGTCGTTGTCGGGAAAGAAGAGACCACGATCATTGAGGGAGCCGGAACCCATGAAGCAGTCACTGGCCGTATCAACTTGATCCGCCGCCAGACTGAAGAGACCGATTCTTCCTACGACAAAGAGAAGCTTCAAGAGCGATTGGCTAAGCTCGCTGGTGGAGTTGCTGTAATTAAGGTCGGCGCCGCAACCGAGACCGAATTGAAAGAAAAGAAGCATCGATTTGAAGATGCTCTTTCTGCAACCCGGGCAGCTGTTGAAGAAGGTATCGT
>CAISOI010000605.1 GCA_903886985.1 uncultured Chthonomonas sp. | reverse complement strand
CCCGCTCGCAGGAACCCTGTTAGAACAGCATCGTAGACTTCGGTATCCACTGTAACTTTGGAGAGATCCTCTTCCTTCTCGCCGGCGACATTCACCAGTGAGCGCACCATATCGCCCCAATCCGCCAACCATGTTTGAGGCATGATGGTATCGAGATCGACCATTGCTTTGGAAAGTCCCGTGTCATTGCAAAAGAGGAAATTGTCCAACTTGGTATCGCCATGGATAGCGACCTTACGGATGTTGCCGAGTTCCATATGTCGAGCGAGTATCATCGCATAATCTTGTTCTCGGATGGCGAGTTCGATGAACTCGTTTACTTCTGAATCCTCGATTCGCGCACGATATTCTTCTTCTGGGAGGGCAACATAGAAATGGAATTCTGTACTTTGTAATACCTCAGGGTCCTCTGGCAGCAAGTACTTTACTTCTTCAGGAGTTCGGTGATTGCGAATAACGGACTTAAACTGATTGAAATAGAGATTGGTATCCCTATAACCCGGTAGGGGACTCGCCAGATTGGTGGTATCCATACTTTCGGTTAATTTGAGATAGAGCGCGAGACCTCTGCCAGCTTGCTCGGCGATTTTGAGTTGTTGTTCGCGGCTTGGAATCTCGCTGAGGCTCTTGTATGTGTGGCAATTCGCAATGAGCACCATGAGGCGCCAATAGGTGATTCCATGATGATCGTTATGCTTCAGATAGGGCTCGCCTGTGCGGGTGGGGATTAATTCGATTGCTTCCCACGGCTCATTTTCCGGCATGGGGTGGGTGGATAGTCCTGAATTCTGAGCATTGATGCAGGCTAACATTGCTTCCATCACATTCTCGGGCTTGGTGAATACAAGCTGATTGATTCGCTGAAGGAGATAGCACTTCGGAGAATCCGCGCTTCCGGTGGATACTAAAAAAGTGTGTTGGTTGATGTTTCCACGCTCGCGAAAGTCGACAACGGACTCAATTTCGTCGATTTCAAACAGGCGTGCAATTTCCGCTGCTTCGGCTTCGGAGTAATAGATATTGGTTAGCAATCGATAACGCTCTTCGTAGAGGAGTATGGCTATTCGCCCCTAAGAGGATACCCCGAACCGTAGTATTAAGACACTGTAAAGATTTGCCGACTGGACACCAGTTATTGACAGAATTGGTGTGATAATCTGTGATTTTGTGACAAAGAATGCTCGTGTACTTGTCAAAATCTAGGACAAGGCGAATGGCTGCAACGACCTAAAGTCCTGAATGGGCGAATGGAAGAATGGGAGCAAAGGCTCTGATTCTCCGATGTCACTGAGCACGGATTTGGTAGTCTGCCTACCCCTCGTTCCCCCCTACGCTCGAAGCAGTGCCGCGCAGGCAACCCTCTAAAGGGAATGGATGTCTGAAATGGTAGCTGGTACTGCCTTTTGCATTTTGGTGCGTATGCAACTTTTGATCAAAACGGTACCGGTCATTTAACAAGGATGGGACAGGATAACGGCAACGGCTAACGACGTGGGCAGATGGCGACAGCCACCTGCTCAAATCGTCTTTAAAAATTTAAGCTGGGTGTGAGCTAATTGGAATTCAGGTTGTTTCGGTTGAAGTTCCATGCTCCGTTTTGTACAACTGCAATCATGACCACGTGATCGGGGGAGGACTGTCCCCGGCGCTTCATGTTGTTTACGCTATCCATTTGCTGTGATCGTTCGAGTTGGTGCAGTACCT
>CAISOI010000604.1 GCA_903886985.1 uncultured Chthonomonas sp. | reverse complement strand
GTCTGGAATTAAGGGTGATGTTGATGGCAGATTGATTCATGTTGGATCGGCGGACTACTTCTCTATACAAAATATTGAGATGCCAGCAGATTTCAAACGCTATCTTGCAGATTTTAGTGTTGAAGGCATGACCATTTCTTGGCTCGCGGTGGATAAAGTCACAATTGCGGCGCTAATCTTCAAAGACAAAATTCGCCCCGAGGCATCAAATCTATTTCATAGACTTTCAGCAATAAAGCTAAAACGCATTTTACTATTAACCGGAGATAACGCCAGCACTGCTGCGGCAGTTGCAGAGTCTCTCGGCATCCCAGAATTCAAAGCGAACATGCACCCTGAGGAGAAACTTGCTGAAATCCACAAGCTACGTAAACAGGAGATAGTGATGATGGTCGGCGACGGCATCAATGACGCTCCCTCCCTCGCTGCTGCCAATGTAGGTGTAGCAATGGGAAGCTTCGGGTCTGGGGCTGCGACGGATGCTGCGGACATTGTTATCACAGTGGAGAATGTGGAACGGGTTGCTGACATAATCCTACTCGGTAAGCAAATGCAGAGTGTTGCGCGACAAGGCATATTTTTCGGACTGGGTGCGAGCATTGTCATGATGGGTGTCGCTAGTATGGGGTGGATACAGCCGACAACAGGGGCTATCTGCCAGGAAGTTATTGATCTTGCTGCGATTCTGAATGCCTTTAGAGCGCGGTAAATTCAAAGAACCAATTACCGGCCATAAAGTACCTTTGGATCTTTTATGGGACCTTCGTCGCTGATGAGAAAGCTGATATTGAGGTCGGAGAGGACATCCTTAACTGCCATCGATTTGCCATCCACCATCATTAGTTCCTTCACAAGCCGGACACCATGGCTGTAATCGACGTAGGTATCCTTGTGGACAATTGTCACTGGCTGAATTGGAATTCCAGTGGTGAGGTGCCATCCGTAGATTGCAACTCTGTTTGGCTTTTCCTGTAACCGGTTGGTCAGAACAATGTCCTTTTTGATTCCTGCGACAAGTGCATTGTTGGCGAACTTGACCTGTCCGGCGATTAGTTCTGACTTCTGCAACTGGATAATCTGATTGTGTTCGACAAAAGTCTCAACTTTCTCACGATCGTGGGTCAAAGGTCGTGGGGCAAGCTTAACGTCAGCGCGTTGGTAGATGTCATCTACCATGCGGGCGGTGGGCAGAATACAATGGAGGTTGTCAGCAATAGCCTTAGCAGTTATTGGATTCATAGGAGTTCGAACCCAGTCGGACTCACTTCCTACGCCCAGATAATCAGGAGAAACTTCATAGCTTGCATAATGCTTGATACCCTTTGCATCGATACCGGAAACATATACCGTCGCAAATTGCCCCAAGAACTCAGGCACGTTGCCGCTGGATATTGCTTTTGCAATCTCAGTTTCGCGCTCTATCGGCGGTAGAGGAGCTAACTTCACCATAAATACTGAGCCTGCTTCTGCGGCTTTGGGACGTTCTGGAAAGATCGTTGTCACTGACTGTGACGAGATATTCGCAGCCACATCTCTTCCATCAATCCATTTGGTGTAGGCACGTGGTCCGCCCCAGGTGCCCCACTTGCCTTCAAGACTTGTTCCGAAAGCCATTGCTTCCAAAAAGCCATTCATCTCGCCCACAAGTGCTGTGTGAAGTATCTTGTTCTCCGGATTTTGATGAATGTAGAATAGGCAGCGACCGCCAAACCCTTCGACGTCTTCAAAGGGACCGTTTTCCGATTGAGACAATCGCTCGGACTTTCGAAATGCATCTATCATACGGTGGGAAGCGCGATAAGTTCCTCCGGTCGCGCTGACAACGGGTTTACCGTCCAGAGTGATGTTTCGATCGTCGTAAGCAATAACCATGAACCTGTGGGCTTCATCGTCTTTTAGCCACTTGATCAACTTTTCGTCATGCTTATCTTCCACGGAGAAGGAGTAATTTGCGTCCAGAAACGCGATCCTGTCCACCGCGTCTGGAATGGTTTCACCGCCATTGATAAATCCGAAGAGAAAACTGCCACCACCACTATGACCAGTCAATGAAATACGCGTCGGCTTACCAGGGATCGCTGAGGATGTCTCCAATACCAGTTTTCGAATTTGCGCTGGACTAACGTTGTGTGCCTGTCTCCATGCAGGCCAGGACTTACTGTCTGCCTGCACCACTGCTAGAACATAGTTTTTTGAACTGTCTAATTCGCGCAGCCGGCGTGTTTGGGCAGCAATATGTTGAATGTCGAAGTGCCAGTCTTGGCCCTGCTGCGGTTGGGCTCCCAGCGTCTGTTCAATGGTATTGCCATTGGGTGTGGAATAAAAGATTAGTTCAGTTGGTTTAGCAGAATCAAATTTGTCGACTGAAGGCGCGTTGATTACCATTCGAGTACCGTCCAAGCCGGATGGGCTGGTAACTTCGCGTATCTGTTCTTGAAATTTTCCCGACACTTTGAATCCGGGAAGAGCTTGCTGTTGGTGTAGTTTGCCGGAGGCGACAGAAAAGCAGAATATTGCAATGGAGATAAGCAGCGAAGACTTCACATTCTTTTCCTGACCGCGTTCAAATTAGTCGCAGAGCTTAGCTTTCCAACTTGCGCAGAGTTTCCATTTCCGCCTGAAGCAACTCCAATTTGGAGAGTAGATCAAGAATAATCTCAACCCCTGCAAGATTGACGCCCATCTCCTGAGTGAATCGGCGGATCTGCATAAGTCGTGCTATGTCATTTTCGGAGTACAGACGATTCTTGTTGTTCACGCGGGTAGGCGCCACCAATCCAAGTCGCTCGTACAATCGCACCGTTTGGGGATGCAGACCCGTCAATTGAG
>CAISOI010000603.1 GCA_903886985.1 uncultured Chthonomonas sp. | reverse complement strand
GAACTCCGTGTGACTGTAGGTCTGATTGAACCACATTTTATGGCGGGCTTTTCGGGTGGAAGGAAACTCATCATGCCTGGAATTGCCGCACTTGAGACAGTACAGGCATGGCATAGCCCTCAGTTTCTGGAACACCCTATGGCTACAAATGGCATTGTCCAAGGCAATCCTGTGCATGAGGAGTCCCTTGCCATTGCCAAACTCGCTCGCCCAACCATGACGATCGATGTAACGTTGGATCAGCAAAACCGGATCACGGGAATATTTGCTGGCGATCTGGAACAAGCATGGATGACCGGAGTCGAATTTGCCCGTACGCAGGTAGGTGTCGCAATCGACGAATATGCGGATATTGTTGTCACAACCTGTGCGGGATACCCCTTGGATGCCACTTTTTATCAGGCAGTCAAAGGAATGGTCGGGGCGCTGCCCATTGTCAAGCAAGGTGGAGAAATAATTATCGCCTCAGAGTGCTCCGAAGGGGTTGGTAGTGACCATTTTCGAAACCTCCTCGTGAACTCGGACAGTTTAACGAAGTTTGTTGAAGATATCCAGTCCGATGAGTGGACTTACGTTCCTGATCAGTGGGAAGTTGAAGAACTGGCAAGAGCTCGGAAGCATTGTGAAGTTACTTGTGTTTGTTCAGGCATTCCTGATGAAGTACTTTCACAATGTTTCGTCAAACCTGCTCAGTCTGTTGAAGAGGCCATAGCGCTGGCAAAAATCCGGTTGGGAGAAAATGCACGAATTGCGGTTATTCCCAAAGGGCCCTACGTGATTCCCTCCGTAACTACAGTGTAGCCCATGAAACACCTCATTATTGGAACTGCCGGCCACGTTGATCATGGCAAAACCACCCTCATCCGCGCGTTAACTGGTACAGATACAGATAGACTCAAAGAAGAACAAGAGCGAGGCATGACAATCGACCTCGGTTTTGCCTCTCTAGTGCTACCTGATGGAACGTCCGCAGGCATTATCGATGTCCCCGGTCACGAAAAATTCCTTAAAAACATGCTCTCAGGAGCGGTAGGAATTGATGTCGTTCTGCTTGTAATAGCAGCCGACGAAGGCATCATGCCACAAACTCGTGAGCATCTCGAAATTTTACAATTACTGGGCCTGACCACAGGCGTTATTGCTCTAACCAAAGTAGATATGGTGGATCGAGAATGGCTTGATGCAGTGCGTGAAGATATTTCAACAGAATTGGCCAAGACGTTTCTTCTCGACGCACAGGTAGTCCAAATCGACTCCATCAAATCCAAAGGTATTGGTGAATTAAAGAGGGCGCTTCAGTCCGTTGCAACCCGTGCAACGAGCAGAAACGCAAATTTACCCTTCCGGTTGCCAATTGATCGAGTATTCGTGAAGATAGGATTTGGCACAGTTGTCACGGGAACAGTTACAGCTGGAACCATTAGGGTTGGAGATTCTGTTGAAACTCAGCCGGGTGGGCTTGCTGCACGTGTCAGGGGAATTCACGTGCATGGCAAGAAACAGGAGAGCGCGGTCGCAGGGACTCGAGCTGCAATTAATGTCAGTGGAATAGATCACGAGCAAGTTGAACGTGGTCTTGAGTTGGTGGCTCCCTCGTCACTCCATGCTACTACTGTGTTCGATGCAAGTTTACGCGTACTCAAGTCGCATTCCAGAGAATTAAAGCACCGCGAACGAGTCCGACTGCACATAGGTGCTTCGGAGATCATTGGGCGAGTTAGCATTTTGACGGCGGATGCAGTTGAGCCTGGAGACGATTGCTATATTCAATTCCGTGGCGAACAGGAATTCGCATGTTTGCGAGGTGATCGTTTTGTTATCCGAACATATTCACCCATGAAGACTCTGGGAGGTGGAATAGTTCTGGATTCCAGGCCGCCTCGGCACAAAAGAGGAGACAGTGAAGTAATTATTCGACTACGCAAACGAGAGACCGGTGATCCTTCTGATTTGATAGCATCATTTTTGCAAACAGCGCCGTTCGGAGCGACAATTATAGATATCGCATCGGCAGTGAACCTAACGGTAGACCAGACGGAACATATCCTTTCAGAGTTGGCACAGGATGGACCGTTATCTAAGCTTTCTCCTAGTAGGGTAATTCATAAATCAAATTATGCTCGATTGACAGACAATGTAGTCCAGATATTGGATAAGTATCATCACTCCAATCCCTTGAAAGCCGGCATCCCGCGAGAAGAACTTCGGACAACCATAAGTCGACAGTTAGAGACAAAAACACTGCTCAATTTCCTGACAAAGTGGGAAAGTGAAGGGCTAATTCGAACGGACAATGCTGTTATTACGCTTTCGGAATTTGAAGTGGT
>CAISOI010000602.1 GCA_903886985.1 uncultured Chthonomonas sp. | reverse complement strand
CTCCGATTGACGGTCCATTGCGTCGGATACAATCATTCCCTTCATGGTTAGGCGTTTTCCAATCATGTTGGTGAGGTTGGAAGGGCCAGGTTCCGGCTTCTCGTTGTTATAAACCGATATTCCGCCACAGGCAATTATTCGCCCATGAATGCGTAAAGCATCGAGCGCCGCTTCGAGAGATTCTCCACCGACATTGTCGAAGTAAACATCGATTCCATCTGGGGCGGCCTTCATGAGTTGCTCAAGTATCGGACCATCTTTGTAATTGAAAGCCGCGTCAAATCCACATTCGTTCAGAAGAAATTGGACTTTTTCGGGAGACCCAGCCGATCCAATAACCTTGCATCCGCGCAGTTTCGCCAATTGACCTGCCACGCTGCCAACCGCCCCAGCAGCACCAGAAATATAGATCACATCGCCCGATTTGACTTCGACCAAGTTGAGACCTGCCCATGCCGTCATTCCGGTCATGCCAAGCACGCCAAGATAGACGGATAGAGGCTGAACGTTTGGGCTCACTAAGTGAAGTTCGCCGGGCGATGCAACGAAATATTCCCGCCAACCATAGAAGGAAGTAACAATGTCACCTACCTTAAATGCTGGTTCAAGCGACTCAACAACTTCTCCAACTGCTCCGCCGGAAAGAGGTTTGCCAATCTCGAATGGCGGGACATAAGATTTTCGATCGTTCATACGACCACGCATGTAGGGATCTACGGACATGAAGAGGTTGCGAACAAGTACTTCTCCATCATGGGTGGACTGAGTTTCACAGCTCCGAAGCTCAAAATTATCGGCAGTTGGAAGTCCAATTGGTCGGGACTTCAGCCGAATTTCTCTACTCATTTGAGTTGACATTTCTCTTCTCCAGTATTGTAATAGGTTTACCCGCCGAGAGTAACATCCTGTGCGTCATACCAATGTAATGCATCTGTGAGGTTATTAGGAATGAAATCTGGCCATAACTCCTCAATGACAAATATGTCGGAGTAAACAGTCTGAATTGGCAACATACCACTCAATCTACTGCGCCCGCCCCACCGCACCACCAAGTCAATTCGGGAGATTTCGGATGAACCAATCCCACTTAGAAGTGTCATCTGATCGCTTTTTGAGTTTACATTTTCATTTGCAAGAGATATGGATTGTGTTAGATCCCATTTCCAATCGTAATTAACGAGAAAATTCACCTTCAATGAGCTTATATTTTTCACTTGTCGTGTGGTAAATTGCTTCAATTCAAGTGGGAAGTGCGGGGACAACTCGTTTCCGACTACCAGTAGAGACACATCCATTTCCCGTAATCCAATCGCAAATTCGACACATGCTTGTTTGAAGGCTCTGGTCTGAGCGCTGGGGCGCTTTGTGTTGTCACAGGTGAAACCAAATATAGTTGACTCTTCAATTCCAAGTTCTATGCACAATTCACAGAGTTGAAAACCGGGCGCCAACCCGGCAGCGTATCCATCTTCCTTGCGAAGTCCACGGCACTCCGCCCACCTTCGATTGCCATCTGGAATGAATGCCACATGCCTCGGAATGCGTTTGAATGCCGGCAAATCCACGCTCTTTTTCTCGCCCTCTGCGATTTCATTGCTCGGCATTTACTTGATCACTCTGTTTTGCAAGTTCCTTTTCGTGGGGAAAGAGGTTCATACGCTCGTTAAGCCGTTGATCTTGTGGAACAATTTGCGGATGTGGAATTGCGATGGTTGTCATCTGCAACCTCCTTTTTTGGCTGAATTTGTATCTCGGTGTGACGAAAATACAATGTCATCAGCAATTGGAACCGCGGAAGGGCGAGATTTGGGGCGTATTTCTCTGCTTACAATTGATGGCATAAGACCAGTCTCCTTAACTACTTAGTTCAACAGGACAACAACATAAATACTTTGGTGAGACTCGTTTTCAGTGAAGATCCATATAGAGTTCAGGCTGTCACCATCACCTGAATACCAACTCTGTGGCGAGGTTACCGGTCGAAGATAATGCCTAACTAATCCTTCTTCTTTCGTGGAGTCAACGCATGGTTCACGTTTTTCGACATCGTGTTCATGGTGTTATTGAAGTCCTTGGATTCTCGATTCGCTTCCTTATTAATCTTCTTGGAATCACGATTTGCGGCATCATTAACCTTCTTAGTATCTCGGTTTGCTTCGTGATTAAAGTTCTTAGACTCCCGATTTGCTTCGTTATTAATCTTCTTGGAGTCTCGATTTGCTTCGTGGTTGATGTTCTTGGACGCTTGGTCTGCTTTGCCTACATTGCTTCTCGGATTATGGGCGTCTACATGTTTTACAACCTTTGACTTTTTATGCCAAGTGGCCTTGTGAGTTTGTGTTTTCTTGTGAGCTATTGTTTTCTTGTGAGTTTGTGTTTGCTTGTGAGTAGCTGCATTATCTTGGGCGAGAGTCGGAATCGCGATAATCGCGGTCAAAGCGGAAACGGCCAGCATTTTGATTAACATTCGGTTATACATTTTTCTGTCTCCATTCATAGTTGATTGTTGATACGATTCAAAAATACATCGTAATTGTATTCGATTGATGTGACTAGGTTGGCGAGGCGACCTGCCAACTGGGGAGTTGGCTTTGTGACGGAACAGGTCACCTCGCTTAAAACTTACTTGTTAAGACCAAGGTCTGGGATTTTCACACCTAATACTCTTGGTCTTAGCATATAAAGGAGATACTCGCCGAGTATCTTGCAAATCTATCCCGTAACGCCGTAGTGGTGGTCGAGAGTTGCAAAGAATGTGCGTGCTTCCTTTAGAATCTCGCCTTCCGTCAATGATTGAATGTCCACAGTTAGAGCACCGACAATCGCCTTCGAAATGGCAGAATGATGTTTGGCGAGATATTCCTGAACATGCGCCATGGCGTTACTCGCTCCGGTGCCGCTTCCTAAAAGTAGGATCTGATGGGCGTCAGTTAGCGTCTTTGCAATAGCTTCGTAGTACTTAAGGTTTTCCGGTTCCCGCGAGCCCTGATCTCGTCCGGCAGATCGGTTTAGATGGTGCAGAACGCCATGTGGATCAAACGGGTGGATATGTTCTGGGACAGTTCCTTTGTCTTCGGACCTGAAGATCAAAGTCTCCTTTTGGCTGATTGCAACGATAAGGCGCAGTGACTGTACTTGTTCCATTTTTGTAGACCCTTCATGCTGATTTAAGATAATTTGAGAATTCTATTGTACAAAAACATTTTACGTATCGGTCGTTTACACTGCATTTATCGACGGTTGGAGCTTTTCGTTCACTGCGTGCAATTCGCAACATCCGTGTAACAGGGTAGATCATTGGTTCTGTTATGGCCGTATATGGAACACGCTTGCTGGCTAGAATTCACTCTAACTCACCATGAGGCAAATTAGTCGCTCGTCCAATTCATCGCGTCATACATGTGATCAGGTGACACAAACTTAATTCTAACCGTCAATCTTTTCATTGTCAGTAGGCCGTTTGGCAGAATCTGACATTTTATTTTCGCCCGGTCGAGACTCGACGTGGCTTGAGTTGGTCATTCATGTACCCACTCCTAATAACGGTAAAACCCATCGCACAACGATCAACCAGCCGACAATGAAAGTTAAAATCCACAGCCATTCAGGCATTAGTGATCTCTCCTATAATTGTAACTTCCGACCGTACAGCCTCGTAATTCGGTCTCTGAAGTTGATTAAAATTCATGTGCATAGTCAATAATTCGGGTACAGCAAACAATTATTCTTTCAGAAGTCGCGTGTACCGACTGATCTCAGATTTCTGCGCCTTGATAATGTCCATCGACAATTGTCGTACTTCCGTCTTGTCGCTCTGTTTTGCAGACAATTGGCTCATGTCGATTGCTCCCTGATGGTGAGGAATCATCATGGTATAAAACATGCTGTCGTCCTCAATTTTCATTCCCGACATGGAACTCATGTCTGCTCTCATTAGATCTATGTGCTTCTTAGAAGGCTTAACGCCATACCATTTCTGAAGCCATGCTGTCATCTGCCTAATCTCTTTGGTCTGATTTTCAACGACCATGTATGCCTCTTTTTTGGTTTCGGCATGTTTCGCAATCTTGAGAGTTTGCTGCGCCATATCTACAGCACCTTGATGGTGAGCGATCATCTGAGACAGGAAGGCAATGTTATATTCTTTGCCAGTCAGTCCCTTCAGTGCGTGAACCCCGGACATTCCCATCTTCATCACTGGCATTTGCATGCCTTTATCATGGCCCTGCATTCCGTCCATCATTCCCATACCGCTCATCTTGTGCATGGCCGCCATTCGATCTGCGGGTGACATTGCCATCATCTTGTCCATCATTGTCATCATTTTGTTCTTGTCCGCGGTTGACATTCCAGACATCATCCCACCCATCATGCCGCTTTCCATACCACCCATGCTGCCCATGCCGCTCGCCTGATGCATGGCCTTCATTCGGTCAGCAGGGGGCATAGCCATCATCCTGTCCATCATCATTTTCATATCGCTTTTGTCAGTGACGGACAATCCGGACATCATTTTGTCATCCATCCTAGCCATCCCGCCCATTTTCCCCATACCATTCATCTTTCCCATGTCCCCCATGTTGCACATCATCTTCATGGTCTTCATTCGGTCGGCAGGAGGCATCGCCTTCATTTTATCCATCTTCATTTTCATTTCGGATTTGCCACTGTCAGGCATACCGCCCATCATCTTATTCATCATTCCCGCATCACACATTCCCTGCATCGATTTCATTCGTTCCGCAGGGGGCAAGGCCATCATTTTGTCCATCTTAACTTTCATTTCTGCTTTGTCTTTTGCGGACATTCCAGACATCATTTTGCCCATCATGTCCATTTTGTCGGACTTCCCTGCCATGTTGTCATGCGCGGTGTGCTGCGCGTTGCTAGTCAAAGGGAATGTGGCAACGGCGAGCACTAAAATCGGTAGTATTTTCTTCATCTTGTATCCTCTTCATCGCGCAACTGCACAAAAGTTTGATCGCAGTAGAATTAAGGCGTTTGAAGAGTCGAGAAGGTTCCAGTGGATGATGGTATGTTGAGGAAGCTTCTGGCAAGAGATCGTCAAATCAAAAAACGATCCAGGTTAAAGGTGGGGAACGTAAGGATCTCTTAGATGAGATCCGTTGTCAATTCCTGAATAATTCGGTACCAACTCAAACTTGATACTAGTGTTATTTTGCTGGTCAGCATCGCAAAGGGAAGAGATTGGTGCAGCCTTTAACTGGGGTCAATAATTACCCCAAGTTACCCTGGGGTAGTTTTGTTGGAGCTATATATATTTCAACTTTGACAACTCGTTCTTATATATCAGTTTCGTGTGACTAGGTGCATGTTGCATGACGTTCTATCGAAATAACTTCTGGACAAACTGATACAGGTTATCCCGCCAGGTGTTGGCATCATGAG